>NZ_JBRAKS010000014.1:0-24961 GCF_052745115.1 Candidatus Jordarchaeum sp. | reverse complement strand
TCCATTGACCAGCCCTCTTCTCCCAGCCTCTAAGAACCTATCACGCCAACGATGGTAAAGCGTCTGACTTATCTGATGCTCCCGACAAATCTCTGACACAGACCTCTTCTCCTTCAAACCCTCCATCACTATGGCCATCTTCTCATCCACTGTCCATTTCCTTGGTTTCATTTCCTT
Organism: Candidatus Jordarchaeum sp.; assembly: GCF_052745115.1. Taxonomy (NCBI): domain Archaea; kingdom Promethearchaeati; class Candidatus Jordarchaeia; order Candidatus Jordarchaeales; family Candidatus Jordarchaeaceae; genus Candidatus Jordarchaeum; species Candidatus Jordarchaeum sp. The sequence continues at coordinate 24,784 of NZ_JBRAKS010000014.1, read as the reverse complement.
ACACCTCCGGTTTTAGGGTTTTCCCCCTCCTTAAAAAGAGATTCTACCTCTACACCTTCAGTGTGTCCACTCTTTCAGGGTCGCAGTATAATTCAAGATAGTCGAGGAATTTCTATATCTTTAGATAGTGTGAAAAAAAGGAAGGTGGGTTTATATCGAATGGACAAACAATACTGAGCATAATAAGCCATCTGCCAAAAGGATTTATCTTCTTCCAAAATATATAGATAAAAAAGATAGAAATCTTTATCCTTTTATTAAATAATGCCTATTAAATTCAATCTTTAATCAATTTGTATTTGGAAAAAAATATAAGTTTGTTCTCCCATTTTTTAATTAATTCTTCGAAAAAAGTATGTCGTACATAATCAAACTTAATGGGGAAAAAATTCTTCTCTTTGATAAAAATATGGAAATTTTTTCCTCATATTTTTATTAATGTGATACTTTCTTTCATCCAATTAATTGAATTTATAGGAATAATTCTGCTTTAAAAATTAATTTAAAAATTGGTACATCCTTTGCAGATAAAATGTTGAACTTTATGGAATTGATAGATATTTCAATTTTTCCATTTGTAAATTTTCAAGAATTAATAGATTTTCAAAGGTTTTTTACAGATAAAGAGAACTTCCAAAAGTTATTAGAAATGAAAACCGATGTTAAATATGTTAAAAAGAATATTTCCGTTTGGGAGAATTATGATTCTTTTTCTATTTATCTCCCTTTTTTAAACATCTTTCAAGATTCTAAATCATATTCTACTACTCGAGCTTTAGAAGATAAGGATCCAAATCTAAAAGAGATTCAGGAATGGTTATTAAAATCCTTTTCATCTAATACCAATATAAAAAAAGATATAAATTTTTATGACTATTGTTATACTTATATTCATAGTCCCCAAAGTACTTTTTGGAGAGAATATGTTGAAATTGGGAAGAAGAGTTCTATTTTTCAAATTATAGATATCATACCTCAGTTAGAAACCTATTCCTATACTCACAATAAATTCGATAATAAACTAATTGATAATTTATCTCCTTTTCATCTTATCAATAAATTATTTTCAAAAGATAGAGGAGATAACTTAAGCCTTCTTAAAAATTTATATAATCATGAAGAGATACTACCATCAAATGAGTTTTTTCAGGATGGGATAAAACATTTAAATGAATGTATTGAAAATGTTTCCCTATTGATAAAGGATAAAAGTTCTTCCAATTTTTCCGAAATGATTTTCCAAAACGATATAAGATTAAAATTCGAACCTAAAAAGGTTATTTTTAATATATCCTTTGATGAGAATTCTATTGATCAAGTAGATAAGAAGGTATTAAATCAAGATACAAAACTTAATGAAAAGAAGGAATCTTTTTCCTATTTACTTTATAATGCAAAAGATTTAAATTCTGAATCTCTTATTGGTGAATTGAAAGAGGTCGATAATCATAAAGGGTCTTCATTTTTTTCAGGATTTGAAAGATCAAAGACGGATTATACTGAAATTATAAGTGGCGGTCAATTTAAAGAGTCTCAAAATGTAATTGATGAAACTTTTCAATCAACTCATCCTTTATCAAGGAACATGTCAAAATGGGATTTAAATGCAATATATCAACAGATAGAAAAATCCGTTATTTGGTGCCTCAAGAATAATAGAGAAAAAGTTAAATTAATTTTAGAACCCCCAGAATTAGGCCATATGCAGATAGAGGTTAAAAATAATGAAAAACACGTGGAGATTTTTTTATGGGCTGAAAATTCAGATACAAAGAAACTCTTAGAGTTAAATCGTGAATACTTATCGGAGATATTAATTGAAGATGGCTTTAAAATAGAAAGATTTGAAATATACTTTCAACAGGAAATGAATTCCTTTCAAAATAGACATGAAAACCTTTTTAAAGAAGGAAAAAGATTTTCGAGAAACTATCAAGAGACTGAAGAAGTTGATGTAATTCAAGAAGAATGGATAAACGAGAAGAATATTATGGAACAATATCTTTGGGAAAAAAGACATATTGATTTGATGATTTAAATTTAAATAAAGGAGATTAAAAATGGTTTCTTCTATTTCAGAAATAAAAAATTTTAATTCTAAAATTACAGACAATGAAAGAATAACTCTTTCTCAATACGATTTTCTTAACCTTCTTATCACACAGCTACAAAACCAGAATCCCTTAAATCCGTTGGATTATCATGAAATGACTTCGCAACTGATTCAATTCGGAAATCTTGAAACATTAAATAAAATCAGTCAGGGCTTTGAAAACCTGATTGCATATCAGGCATCTATTAATAGTTTACAGGCTACTCAATTAATAGGTAAAAAAGTTAAATTTGCTGGAAGTTTAATATCTGTTGATAAAGGTGAAGTTTCTGAGGGTTATTATCAATTATCAAGACCAGGAAATGTAAAAGTTTACATAATGGATACCATGGGAAATCTAATCCGGAGATTAGACGAGGGCTTTAAAACCACCTCTGAGCAGAGGTTAGTATGGGATGGGAAAGACAACATAGGAAATTCTGTTTCGGATGGAATCTATCTATTTAAAATCTCTGCAACAGATGAGAATGGTAAACCTATAGATATAAAATCTTTTCAATTAAGTAAAATAAAAGGTATAAGTTTCGAAAATGGTATAGTCTACATTGACCATTTATTAGGAAGATCAACTATGGAGGACATAATTTCAATAATGGATTGAAATAAAAGAAAGGAGGAATATCATGTCAATCACAACATCTTTTTTTACTGGATTGAGTGGTCTTGATACTCATGCAATAGCCATGCAAGTAATAGGAGATAATATAGCTAATCTTCATACCACTGGGTTCAAGGGTAGTTCTTCCCATTTTGAAGATGTATTGGGAGTATCTCTCAGTGGTGTTACAGGAAGTAACCAAACAGGTGCAGGGGCGAAAGTGAGTACAGTGGATATCAATTTTATTCAAGGGTCCCTCGAAACAACAGATGTAGCTACAGATATTGCGATTAATGGTAAAGGATTCTTTATTGTTTCAGACCCACTAACAGGAGAAGAATTTTATACCAGAGCAGGTCACTTTAATATAGACAATCAAGGTTATTATGTAAACAATTTAGGTTACCGCGTCCAAGGATATCTATATGACAGTGAAGGAATAAATTTAATTGAGACCCTTTCAGATATTAGAATTCATCAAAATAATATGATCCCTCCAAGGGTTACAAGTGAAATAGAAATGGTTTTAAATCTTGATGCCTCTGAAAATGCGTTAAGCTGGGATATTAATGATCCTTTTGGGAGTTCTCATTTTTCGACTGCCATTACCATATTCGATACAATTGGTCAAGCCCATCAGATAGAGGTTTATTTTACAAAAACAGGTGATCAACAATGGGAATGGCACGCCGTAATAGATGGTAATGATGTTCAAGGGGGTACACCAGGTGAGTATGTTCTTTATGGAGAGGGACAGATGGAATTTGATGACACAGGACGACTAACAACTTCTATGCCTGTTGATTTTCACACAGGGTCTATTACTTTCTATAATGGTCTTTCTGCGCCCTCAACAAATATAGATTTTTCAGGAACCACCCAATATGGATCTGCCTCATCAATTCAGAGACTTTATCAAAATGGATATTCTGCAGGTAATGTTTCAGGGATAGCCATTGATGAAGAAGGAAATATTATGGCTAATTATACCAATGGTATAAGAAGGAATATTGCCCGATTAGCCCTTGCGGATTTCCCAAATTTAAATGGACTTATCAGAAAAGGCGGAAATATTTTCCAAGCTACAACCCGTTCAGGAGACCCTTTGTATAACAAACCTGGAATTGGAGGTATGGGGAATATTTGTTCTTCTATGCTGGAAGAATCAAATGTTGATATGGCTGCAGAATTTATCAAAATGATTATTATTCAACGAGGATACCAAGCAAATACAAAAGTAATTACAACTACTGACGAAATGCTCTCTCAGTTAATAAATATAAGATAATCATAGGGGGTATAAAATATTTACCCCCTATTAAAAGTCATTTTCTCATTGATTAAATCCCACATCTTGTATGTCAATCCTTTGACAAATAACTATAAAAATTGACATTTTAAACCATTTCCTAAAATTTAATTATTTAGAAAAATACATATATTTTCAAGTAATTAAGGAAGGATCAATTTGGCATATTAGTTGCTTATCCATTTTTAAAGAAGAAAAAGAGATATTTTATGGAAAGCCATTCAATGGACGAACAGATTAAGGGAAAAATAGAAAATTCTTCAAACAAAAAGAAAAAAAGATTTATTTTTTTTGGAATAGGTCTTATGGTTTTTTTCACTATCGTTTTAGGTATAATTTCTATTCTTAATATCATCCCTATTGAAATTCCATTAATTAAAAAGCCTTCTGCTAAACAATTGGATAAAAAACAGGAAGTAAGAAAAATTGGTTTTTTGTACACTATGGACCCAATTATAGTAAATTTAGCAGATCTTGAGGTTTCAAAGTATTTAAAAATTCGTATTGAAATAGAAGGTAATGATATTAAGATAAACGAAGAGATTGACAAGAGAATGCCTCAAATAAGAGATATAATCATTACTCTTCTCTCTTCAAAAACTTTTAATGAGATATATGATCGGGAAGGAAAAAAGAGACTAAAAAATGAAATTCTTCAACATATTAATAAATTATTAGGAGAAAAGAAAGTAAGAGAAATCTTTTTCACAGAATTTGTAATGCAATAAAAATAAAATGGAAAAAATATTATCACAAGAAGAAATAGATGCTTTATTAAAAGGGGTTGAAAGTGGGCAGGTAGAGACTACTCCAGAAAAGATAGATAGCTCGAAGTTGAAGGCCTATGATTTTAATAATCCTGATCGAATTATTCAAGAAAAGATGCCAACTCTTGATATTATAAATGACCAATTTTTAAAACAATTTAGAAATGACCTCTCCATTGCTTTAAGAAGAATAGTGGAGACCAACTCGAAGGGAATTCAAATTAATAAATTTGCAGATTTTATAAATACATTACCTGTACCGACAAGCCTTCATCTTTTCAAAATGGAGCCTTTAAAGGGGTATGGAATATTAGCCATTGAAGCGAAGCTTATTTTTACCTTACTGGATATCTTTTTTGGTGGATCCGGGAAAACAGTTTTTCGTATCGAAGGAAGGGACTTTACAGCTATTGAGAATAGATTAATCAAAAAAATCGTTAATATGATATTTTTAAATATGCAAAAGGCTTGGGCAGTTATTCAATCTTTTAACCTTATACATATTCGAAGTGAAATCAATCCTCATTTTGTATCAGTCGTTCATCCAAATGACCTTGTAATCAACATAACATTTAGTATAGAAATTGATGAATTTGAAGGAATATTTATTTTTTGTATTCCATATTCCATGATAGATCCAATCAAGATGAGATTATACTCGAATTTCAGCACTGATCAATTCGAAGTTGATCATAATTGGATAAAAAGACTTATCCACCTTTTGGAACAGGCGGAGGTTAATATCAAAGTAGAATTAGGGAGAAGTAAGATTAAAGTCAAAAATTTAATTAATTGGAAAGTTGGAGATATCCTTTATTTAGAAAAGGAGTTATCTGAGCCATTAAAAGTATATGTAGAAGGTATCCCTAAATTTTTGGGAAAGCCAGGGATTTATAGAGGAAATAAAGCCATTCAGATTGAATAAACGATAAAGATTCAATAGGAGGGCAAATAAATGGATATTGATCAATCGATAGAGGAAAAAATAGGAAATGAAAGCAATCAAATGAGCATTATAAATGAGTCTATTTTAAAGGAATATCCCAGATTAGAATTCATTCTTGATATACCTTTAGAAGTAAGTGTTGAATTAGGAAAAGCAAAAATTTTGATTAGGGAATTACTTCAGCTTGGTCAGGGATCAGTAATAGAACTTAATAAATTAGCTGGTGAACCTCTTGAGATACTGGTAAATCAGAAATTAGTTGCAAGAGGAGAGGTTGTTGTTATCAATGATAGATTTGGAATAAGATTGACTGATATCATTAGCCCTGTTGAAAGAATTAAACAGTTGGGGGATTAATCGGGATGCTGTTTTTACCAATCGGAAAAATTATATTGATTTTTGGTATTTTTTTCATTCTTACTTTTTTAGCATATAGGTTATTATTGAAACGTGGAAGAAAATTCAATCCTTATATCTCCTCTCCTCCTATTATTAATTTAATTACTACTCAATGGATTGCGCCCAAGAAATATATTTCCATTATAGATATTGGGGGAGAATTATTTGCAATAGGTATTTCTGAATCTCAAATTACATTATTGACTAAAATCGAAGATAAAGAATGGGCTAAAAAGATTCTTGAAAATCGAGGATTAAAGACATCGCCGATGATTTATATACAAAATTATCTTTTTAAAAATAGGTTGTTTTCGGGATTCTTTCTAAGGAGACTAAATGCAAAATAGATTGAAATGGATGAAAAATAAAAGGATTTTAATCATTACTACTATATTAATAATAATTTTTTCCTTCTCAATTGTTTATGCTCAATCCAATGCATTACCTATACCTTCAATAAAAATTGAAGTTGGAAAATCTAAAGATCCAGCTAATACCTCTATTATTATCCAAATCCTTTTTCTCTTGACTATATTAACATTAGCTCCTGCTATTTTGATTATGATGACATCTTTTACACGTTTAATAATAGTTTTTTCTTTTCTCAGACATGCATTGGGTCTTCATCAGATGCCTCCAAATCAAATTTTAATAGGTCTTTCACTTTTTCTAACGTTTTTTATCATGTCTCCTGTTTGGTATGAGGTCAAAGAGAAGGCTTATATTCCATATATTGAGAAGAGATTGTCTCAGGAGGTGGCACTGGATGAGGCAATAAAACCGGTTCGAAAGTTCATGATGAAACAGGTGAGCGAGAAAGACTTGGCGCTCTTTTTTCAAATCTCAAAGACGATACGGCCAAAAACTCCAGATGAAGTTCCGATGAATATACTTCTCCCAGCTTTTGTGATTAGTGAGTTAAAGATAGCTTTTCAGATGGGCTTTTTATTATTTCTACCATTTCTGATCATTGACATTGTTGTATCGAGTATTCTTCTCTCCATGGGAATGATGTTGCTTCCACCTATGATGGTTTCATTGCCTTTTAAAGTGATACTTTTTGTTTTAGTCGATGGATGGAATCTGGTTGTGGGATCTTTAGTAAAAAGTTTTAATTAAGAGAGATGATAATGACCCAGGAATTCGTAATAGGAATAACAAAGAATGCTTTAGAAATTACACTCATGATATCTTTGCCAATCCTTGCAGTAGGATTGATAGTGGGAATAGTAGTTGCACTTTTTCAAGCCATTACTCAGATGCACGAAATGACATTAACATTTGTTCCAAAGATTGTAGCAGTTTTTATTACGATTTTATTTTTATTTCCTTGGATGATGCAGAAAATGGTTTTTTATACACAACAGTTAATAATGAATTTACCAAAATATATTCATTAAGGAATTTTCTCAATGGATAGTCCTTTTTTATTTTGGTTATTAAAACAGTTCGATTCGTTTCTTTTAATTCTGATGAGAGTACTCTTTATTATATTCATGATGCCTATCTTTGGTTCAAGAAATCTCCCCTTTCTTCTTAAGATAGGTCTAAGCCTTATGATCAGTTTCATTCTGTTACCTGTGGTAAAGATTAAATCTTCTCAATTATTTTCTGGAGTTCTCTCCTTATCAATTTATTTAATAGGAGAGGCCATGATTGGGTTTATATTAGGTTACTCAATAAAACTTGTATTCACAGGCATTCAGTTAGCTGGTGGATTAATTGGAACTCATATGGGGTTCTCGATAGCTAATATCCTTGATCCTCAATTAGAAAGCGATTCTACAGTAATAGGTCAATTTTATTATTTCATTGCCGTCACAATCTTTTTTGTAATTGATGGTCATCATTGGTTTTTAAGGGCAATGATAGATAGTTTTCAACTCCTACCCCCAGGGGAGTTATATTTAAGCGAAGGTTTATATAAACAAATAATAATCACTTCTGGAAAGATTTTCCAAATTGCTATAAAAATCGTTGCTCCAATTATGGCCATATTAATATTTGTTCAATTAGCCTTAGGGATAATAGCAAGGTTGATCCCTCAGATCAATTTACTTATAAGTAGTTTCCCTATAACCATCGGTTTAGGATTAATATTTTTAGGTTTATCCATTGATCCTATTTTCTCATTTATAAAGGGAATACTTGGAGAATCGGGCAGGGGATTGGTCCATGTCCTTCTACCTTTGATGAGGAGATGACAATGGCTGAAGAATCATTTGCTGATCGAACAGAACAAGCTACCCCGAGACGAAGGGAGGAGGCAAGAAAAAAAGGTCAAGTAGCCAAAAGTCGAGAAATCCCTTCTGTTGCTATTTTGGTCTTAGGTATGTCTACTATTTTTTTTCTTGGTACATATATTTATCAAAAACTTTCTGAAGAAATGGTTAATCTCTTAAAAAATATAGCCAAAATTAATATAGGATTTAATGAAATAAAAACACTTAATAACGAAATAATCTGGTATTTATTTAAAATACTTTCTCCTCTATTTTTAGTACTTCTTGGGGTATCTATTTTAAGCCACCAAGTTCAAACAAGATTCCTTTTCTCTTTAGAACCTCTACGATTGGATTTTGGAAAGATTAATCCCATATCTGGTTTAAAGCGAATTATAGGTAAGCATGGCTTTATCGAATTATTAAAATCGGTTTTGAAATTTTTGATCATTGCTATGGTAGGTTATTTCATCATTAAGAAAGAGGTAGATAATGTTTTACTATTGATTGACCAAAATCTCGGGCAGATTTTTAAATATATTAGTTCTGTATCTTTGAATCTTCTTTTAAAAATATCCTCAATCATTACGGTATTAGCTATATTAGATTATATCTACCAAAGGTGGAATTATGAAAGTCAGCTCAAAATGACTCGATATGAATTAAAGGAAGAGATGAAGCTTACAGAAGGAGATCCTCTTATAAAATCAAGAATACGTAGCATCCAGCGTCATTTAGCAAGGAGTAGGATGATGGCTGAGGTTCCCAAAGCGGATGTAGTAATTACAAACCCAACTCATTTGGCTGTGGCACTTTATTATAGATCTAAAGAGATGAAAGCTCCAAAGGTTATTGCTAAAGGTGCAGGTTGGATTGCTGAAAAGATTATTGAAATAGCAAGGTTAAATCAAATCATAATTGTTGAGAATAAATTTTTAGCTCAAACCCTCTATCGAAATGTAGATATAGGACAAATAATCCCTTCAGATTTATATCAGGCAGTTGCCGACATTTTAGCCTATGTATATAAGATAAAGAATAAAGTCTGGTGGTAGGAGACGAAATGAAACAATCTACTTCTCTTCAATCAAATTATTTGAAATTTCAACAAAGTGATATCCAGATGGCTGTTGCAGTAATTGCCATCATGTTAGTCATGGTGATCCCACTTCCTACATTTCTTCTCGATGGATTACTTTCTTTCAGTTTTATAGTTGCACTCATTATATTACTTACATCACTGTATATCAAGAATCCACTTGAATTTTCTACTTTTCCATCTCTTCTTTTATTAACAACACTTTTTAGATTATCTTTAAACATTGCTTCAACCCGTCTTATACTTCTTTATGGAAACGAAGGAGTTTCAGCAGCGGGTCATGTGATTAAATCCTTTGGTCAATTTGTAATTGGTGGGAATTATGTTGTTGGCTTTATCGTTTTTATAATTCTTGTCATTATTAATTTTGTTGTCATCACTCGTGGAAGTGGTCGTATTGCGGAGGTTGCAGCTCGGTTTACCTTAGATGCAATGCCTGGGAAACAAATGAGCATTGATGCAGATCTCAACGCTGGAATTATTGATGAAAAGGAAGCTAGGAAAAGAAGGGAGTTAATTGCCCGGGAAGCGGATTTTTATGGTGCAATGGATGGAGCAAGTAAGTTTGTAAGAGGAGAAGCCATTGCTGGGCTTTTAATTATTCTTATCAATATTATAGGTGGATTTGTGATAGGAATTATACAACACAGGATGGATATTTCTTTAGCTGCTCAAACCTATACTGTCCTTTCAATCGGAGATGCACTTGTGGCGCAGATTCCTGCTTTAATGATATCTACAGCCTCCGGGATAATTGTTAGCCGTGCCGCAGCTGAAAATAGTATGGGTAGAGAATTAAACAAACAATTTAAAGTTCAGCCTCATGCCTTGATTTTGTCTGCAAGTATTCTTTTCTGTTTAGGTTTATTACCTGGGCTTCCACATATACCTTTCATCACACTTTCATTATTATTCCTAATTTTGGGATACCTTGCATTAAGAGAGCAAAAATCTATAACTCAAAAAGTTATTAAAGAAGAGCACAAAGTTTCATCTCCTCCTTCTCCTGAACAGCTTGAATCACTACTTACAATGGATCGATTGGAACTTGAAGTAGGTTATGGATTGATTCCAATAGTTGATGAAGAACAAAATGGAGAACTTTTGGAGCGAATAAGAGCAATTCGCCGGCAATTTGCTGCTGAGTTAGGAATAATTGTGCCACCTCTTAGAGTGAGGGATAATCTTCAGTTAAAGCCTGGAGACTATAGAATTTTAATAAAGGGCAATGAGGTAGCAAAAGGGGAAATGATGATTGGTTATATAATGGCACTTAACCCTGGCGATGTAAAGAAAGATTTAGAAGGAATACCTACAAAAGAACCTGTTTTCGGAATGCCTGCGATCTGGATTTTAGAAAAGCAAAAGGATGAAGCACTATTTTCAGGATATACTGTTGTAGATATTCCAACTATTATGGCAACACATCTTGTCGAGGTTATTAGAACCCATGCAGATGAACTTTTAAGCCGTCAGGATGTACAAAAATTATTAGATCGTTTATCCCAACATTATCCCAAAGCAGTTGAAGAATTAACTCCTCATCTTCTTTCCTTAGGAGTCATTCAAAAGGTTCTTCAAAACCTTCTTAAAGAGAAAGTTTCTATACGTGATCTTCTTACAATTGTAGAGACATTAGCAGATTATGCAACAATAACAAAAGATCCTGAAGTACTTACTGAATATGTGAGGCAACGATTAGCTCGATCTATTATTAATCAATATATAACACCAGATGGAGTTCTTCCTGTTATCTCTCTGGATCAAGGTGTCGAAGATATTCTACGTGAAAAAGTACAAAAAGGGGAATATGGTATTGCATTAGCATTAGAGCCTAATTTTATCCATAGACTTATCACAAATTTAAATCAGGTATTAGAGAGATGTTTACATCTTAACTATCGACCCATTCTTCTTTGTTCCCCTGTAATACGAAGACATGTCAAGAGATTAATAGAGAGATTTTTTCCGAATTTAGTGGTTATATCACATAGTGAATTAATCCCTCAGATAAAGATTCAATCCCTTGGAACAGTTACTACAGGAGGTAATGTATAGGAATTTTAAATAAATTTTTAAATTGAAAGGATGGTCAAGATATGCAGATAAAAAGATTTGAAGGTAAGGATATAAAAGAAGTTTTGAAACAGGTAAGAGAAGAATTTGGGCCAGATGCAATCATCCTTTCTACCAAAAGGATAAAACCACCTTATGAAAAATTAAATATTATTAGTTCACCTTTAGTTGAAATTATAGCAGCTGTTGATAGGGATCAAAGTAATAAAGTAATTTTCCAAACATCATCTGTTTTACCTTCAAAAAACCAAAAGGATTCGTTTAATGAAAAGGAAGAAGATTTTTTCATCAAAGAGATACTCTCATTGGGTCTTCATCGCGATTTTATCAATAATTTGCTCGAAGAGATTAGATTTTCTAATAAAGAAATTTCCAGCAACCACCTTCCAGAGTTTTATAGGGGATTCCTAAAGTGGAAGATGATGGAGTCAATCGAGATTCTAACGCCGAAATTCGATCGTATGAAAATTTGGTCATTTATTGGACCAACGGGAGTTGGAAAAACCACAACTTTAGTGAAATTAGCAGCAAGATTGAGTCTGACTTTAACTTCAAAAATTACAGTTATCACTATAGATACTTATAGAATAGGAGCTATCGAACAATTAAAAACTTATACTGATATCTTAAGAATTCCTTTAGAGATTGCCCATCATCCAGAGGAACTAAAAAAGATCATTAAAAAATGGGATGGGCAGGATCTTTTGATGATTGACACGCCTGGGAGGAGTCCGAATAAGCAAGAAGAAATTGCTGAATTAAAGAGTTTTTTAACTGTTCATCCTAATATTGAAAATCATTTGGTACTAAGCACAACAACGAAAGAAAAGGATTTAGATAGAATTATTGAGAGATTTAGCGTTATACCAATAATAAGCTTTATCTTTACAAAGATTGATGAAACCGATCATTTTATTCCAATGTTTAATCAAATATTTCATCATAAAAGACCAATTGCCTATATGACGAATGGGCAGAGAGTTCCTGAAGATATTGAGTTAGCAACAAAGAGTAAAGTAGCCAATCTTATCATTAATTCAATCCAATGGAATTAGAAGGGGAAGAGATGGACCAAGCGGAAGGATTACGAAAAATAATAAATTCAGAAATGGAAATAAGAAAGGACAAGTTGATGATATCTCCTTTAATAGAAAAGGACAAAAAAAATAGATTTCCAAGAGTGATATCAGTCACAAGCGGAAAGGGTGGTGTTGGAAAAACTAATATTGTAGCAAATTTAGCCTATGCATTTATCCAATTAGGAAAAAGTGTATTGGTAATAGATGGTGATTTGGGATTATCAAATATTGATGTCCTACTGGGTTTATCGCCCCGCTTTACCATTAGACATTTCTTCAATGGAGAAAAAACATTATCAGAAATTTTGATTAAAGGTCCAGGGGGAATGACTATTTTACCAGCAAGTTCAGGCGTTTCTGAACTTGTCCACTTAGATGAAAGACAAAAACTGATATTATTGAATGAAATAGATTTGTTCTGTGAAGATATTGATTTTATTTTGATTGATACAGGAGCTGGAATTTCTTCTAACGTTTTGTATTTTAATTTGATGGCTCAAGAATCAATTGTAATTGCTACAGCAGAACCTACTTCTATAACAGACGCCTATGCCTTGATAAAAGTACTCTCTAAACAATATGACAAAAAGTCTTTCCAATTATTGGTTAATCTTGTGATGAATGACCAAGAAGCTAAGGAAGTATATAGAAAGATTAGTCAAGTAGCAGACCATTTTCTCAGAAATATATCTATCGAATATTTAGGTTATATCCCTTCAGATGGGAGCCTTCCATTAGCAGTTAAAAAGCAGAAGCCTGTGTTGGAAATTTATCCTAAATCTCCTTCGAGCCTAAATATATTTAAATTGGCTAAAAATCTATGTGAAAGACCGTTAAAAATAAGATTTCAAGGAGGTATACAGCTTTTCCGAGAAATATATTTAAAATATCAAAAACATCTTAATAAACAAGGAGAGGAAAGTTGAGAACAAAGGCTTACAGATATCAAGTCGATTTTTTCCAAGGGAAAAAGGAGACTTCTCAAAATCTCCAGAACCTTCAGCGAGATGAAATGATTAAGAAGTATGCTCCATTAATTAAATTTATAGCTCATCGGCTAGCGATGCGCCTCCCATCCAATATTTCTATTGAAGATCTTATAAGTGCAGGCATGGTTGGTTTGATGGATGCTATATCAAAATTTGATCCAGAAAAAAAAGTGAAGTTCGAAACATATGCAGGATATAGAATAAGGGGTGCTATGCTTGATGAACTGAGATCAATGGATTGGGTTCCTCGTTCAGTTAGACAAAAGGCATCGAAAATAGAAAAGTTGATTGAAAAACTCGAAAATGAGAATGGAAGACCTGTAAAGGATGAAGAAATCGCTTTAGCAATGGGTTTATCATTAGAAGAATATTATGAAGAGATGAGAAAAATTCAAGGAATATCTCTGTTAGATTTAAATAATTTAAAAAAGCAAAATATAAACCTTAGTGAGGAAGAAATCTTACAATTTGTTTTAGAAGATGAGGAAAATGATCCTTTTCACACTTTGAGCTTAAAGGAGATAAAGCATATATTGTCTTATGCTATTCAAGAACTTAGTGAAAAAGAAAGACAGATCATTTCACTTTATTATTTTGAAGAATTGACGTTAAAAGAAATAGGAGAAGTTTTAGGCCTCACTGAATCAAGAATTTGCCAGCTTCATAATAGTATTATTCTTAAATTGAGGGCCAAATTAAAACGTCATATAAAAGAAGGTTGGGAGGAAATAATTTCGGTATAAAAATCAATTAAATTTAAGAGGAGAGGATGATGTTGAATTTAAAAATGAATATTTTAATAGTTGACGATTTTGCAACAATGAGAAAAATTATCAGAAATATCCTCCGTCAAAGGGGATTTACGAAAATTGTTGAGGCAGATGATGGAACAACTGCACTTAGCATTCTTAGAAAAGAAAAGATCGATTTAATTATCTCTGATTGGAATATGCCCCAGATGCCCGGAATCGAGCTTTTAAAGACGGTAAGAACAACTCCCGAATGGAAAGATATACCTTTTCTAATGGTAACTGCTGAAGGACAAAAAGAAAATGTCCTCGAGGCTGTCAAAAATAGGGTTAATAACTATGTAGTCAAACCTTTTACACCAGAGACATTATTAGAAAAAATTAATAAGATATTTGAAGGGAAATAAAAGTCATGTCTGATGAGATCAGAAGAATGGAAAAAATTGATAAACTTCTTCCCAAAGAGAAATTGAGAGATTCTAAAAAGAAGAATATACTGCAGAGAGGACTGAGACAGCGAGATAATAGGAAAATGGAAAAAAATGATGAGGAGGAGACCAGATATGGTTACGAAGACTTAAAAGATATAGATAAAGATTCAAGTTCCGGAAGGATATTAGATATTTTTGTTTAAAGAGTTTTTTAAAGAAGGAGAGAAAAAAGTGAATATCATTGGAGGAAATTTTTTAAAAATTGATGTGGGATTAATATTAATAGAAGGGATAGTTATCTTCTCATTAATATTGCTTTTAATTTATGTAATAAAAGAGAAAAGGATAAAACAGATTAAAAAAGATTTTTTGGATTTAGAACCACTGATAAAATGGATCAAGGAAGGAGAAAATCTCTGCGAAAAGTTTCAAAAATTTATGAATTCGAAGGAATTTTTCCAAAGTAAATCTTTTAATAGAATAGATATTGGAAATAAGTTAGATCCCAAAATAAGTAAATTAAATCAATTCCTCGAAGTTGCTCCGTACCATTATAAAGGTCTCGAAGGGGAAGTCAAAAAGATGGTTGAAGCAGGCTATAACATTTCAGAAATTGCTAATTCTCTTAAAATATCTCCAGGTGAGGTTAGGTTTTTATTTGATTGGATGAAATATAAACAGTCCTTAAAGGGTAAAAGTGAATCTTTAATTTCAAATAGAAATTTTAATGAAACATAGGATTAGGCAAAAATTTCCTAAGTGATAATCAAATTTATTAAGTTATGGTTTTTAAAAATAAAAAATAATTAAAGTATGGAAATAGAATATCTAATGATAACAGATAATTACCTTAATATTTAATTAATTTATATTGATGGCATAGCAATTGCTAAATCTAATAATAAATCAAGGAGATAATAAATGAACTCAAAATCTATTATTTCCACTTTAGGAGCACTTAGACAAGAGAGAAGATTTAATGTGATTTCTAATAATCTCAGCAATTGCAATACTGTTGGATTTAAAAAAGATATACCTATTTTTAAAACAATTATTCACCGTTCCTCAAATTTATCCGAAAATCAAATTGGGGATGAAACAGTCTTATCATTAACACAAGGCGATCTCCAGAAGACAGGAAATGAACTTGATCTGGCAATCGAGGGAGAGGGGTTTTTCAAAATAGATACACCATCAGGAGTTCGATATACAAGGGCTGGAAATTTTAAATTGAATACAAATAAAACTCTTGTAAATAATAATGGTTATCCAGTTTTAGGGGAAAACGGAATCATACGAATTGATGGAAAGAATATAGTAGTGGAGGTTGATGGTACCGTTAGGGTCGATGGAGAGGTGGTAGGTAAGATTGTTTTAGTCACTTTTAATAATTTAAAAGCTCTGAGGAAAGAGGGAGATTATAATTTTTTTACAAATAATCAAGAAGAAAAATTTGTACAAAAATCAAAGATCCTTCAAGGCTTTTTAGAAAATTCTAATGTTGACCCGATTAATGCGATGATAGAACTTATAGAAACATTCAGGATTTATGAATCTTGTATAAAACTTATACAATCTCAAGATGAGATGAATTCTAAATCTGCAAACGATTTAGGAAGAATTAAATAAAATAAATAGGAGAGGAGGAAATTTAATGTTAAGAGGACTTTGGACTGCTGCAACCGGGATGTCATGTCAGCAGATTAATATTGATGTAATAGCCCATAACCTTGCCAATGTAAATACTAATGGTTTTAAGAAGAGCCGTGCATATTTTCAAGACCTAATGTACCAAACAATGCAGGTTGCAGGTGCATCTACAGCCTCTGGTGGTCAATTGCCTTCAGGCATTGAGATCGGAATGGGGGCAAGGGTAGCTTCTGTTGAAAAACTTTTTCTTCAGGGGGATTATGTACAAACAAAAAAAGAACTGGATATGGCAATAGAAGGAAAGGGATTTTTTAAATTGATTAGCAATGGGCGAGAAGTATTTACAAGAAATGGGGCATTCAAGATAGATAAAGATGGTTATATTTGCGATCATCATGGGAATAGACTTCAACCAGAGTTTGCCATTCCTGCACAAACTACAACTATTACCATTGATTCAGGAGGTAGAATTGTCGCTTCAGGTGGGGATGGAAAAGAACTTGGGAGTGTTCAGATTCAATTATTTAATTTCCCGAATCCAGCAGGCCTAAAGAGTATAGGACAAAATCTCTTTATCCCAAGCGAGGCTAGTGGAGATCCTATACAGGGGAATCCAGGATCAGATGAGTTTGGTACAATATCTCAAGGTTTTTTGGAAATGTCTAATGTAGATGTAGTTGAAGAAATGATAAACATGATCATGGCACAAAGAGCTTATGAGATAGGAACCAAAGTAATTCAGACAGGAGATGACATGCTACAAATGGCAAATAACTTAAAAAGATAGGAGTCTAACACTAAATGAGTAAAAAATTGGTTATTTCGGCTTTTATTCTTTTTTGTATCAGTTTACATCAATTTTCTAATGGAAGTTCATTATCACCGTCCCAAAATTTCCAAAAAAGTTATTTATTTCCTGATAAAGAAGTGGTTCGTAAAATCATTAAAGATTATTTCAAGAAAATTTTTTACCTCGATGAGAATCAAATTGAGGTAAAGGAAGTTAAGATTTATAATTTTTATTTTTTATCATCCCATCCTACAATATATGAGGTCTCCCTTTCATCTAATTCTAATAGGGGTGGGAACGTATCAGCTACTATTTTTTTTTATTTGACTCCAGATGAGGTAAAAAGGGTAAGAGTTACTGCAAAGGTTGAGTTAAACATGGAAGTATTGATTGCATCTCGGTATTTAGCCAAAAATCAAATTATTGGGGAAGAGGATGTTAAGTTTGTCTATAAAAAATTGAGCCAATTTCCATCCGACATCTTGCTAGAAAAAGATGAAGTAATCGGAAAGATGACAACCATTGCAATAAATCAGGGTGAAATTCTGAGAAAAGGGATGCTTAAATCTCCCCCCCTTATTCGCAAAGGAGATCAGGTTACTATATTAATTGAAAATTCAAAATTAAGAATTACTGCAATAGGTGAAGCAAAAGAAGAAGGAGGAATGGGAGATAAAATAAGGTTGGTTAATCTTACAAGTAAAAAAGAAGTTTTTGGAAAAATTTTAGACCAAAAGACAGTAAAAATCGATTTTTGATACATAGGATTAAGATGTATAACATTTTAAGTTTTATATTATTTTTGACTCTTTTTCTTATCAATGGTTGTACAACAACAACTGAAACAAAAAGATTTATACCTTGGGATGTAGAAAGAGAAATTCTATCTACTTCCAGACCTTCTTATTCAAAAAATGAAGAGGGATCTATTTGGTCAGATAATTGCCCTCAACTTCTTTATGCTGACTTAAAGGCAAAAAATATTGGAGATATAATTACAATCAATATAGTAGAGAGGGCTACCGCATCAAAGAATGCCGAGACAAAAACAGATAGAGAATCAGGCGCAGAGGCAGATTGGAGTGGTCTATTTAAGCTTATTACCCAGGGTTGGGAAATTCATAAGACTCCAATAGGTACTGATCACAAGATAAATTTTAGAAACAGCTTTGATGGAAAAGGGGAGACAACTCGTAGTTCTTACATGAATGCATTTATAACGGCAAGGGTTATTCATGTTCTTCCAAATGGGAATCTTGTAATTAGGGGGTCAAGGCAGGTGAAGTTAAATAACGAAAATCAATTCATATTTGTTCAGGGTGTAGTTCGACCAGAAGATATATCGTCAAATAATACGGTTCTTTCAACTTATATTGCTGATGCGGTAATTGAATTAACAGGTTCAGGAATAATAAGTGACAAACAGAGACCAGGCTGGTTAATGAGGTTAGTTGACTGGATTTGGCCTTTTTAAGAATGAAGGGTTTATCAATGTTTAGAGTTATTAAAGTTTTAATTATATCATTATTCCTTATTTATTCACAAGCTGAGGGAGTGAGACTAAAAGAAATCTCAACTTTTAAAGGAGTGAGAAACAACCCTTTATTGGGATATGGTCTGGTAGTAGGACTAAATGGAACAGGAGATAGTTCCAACACAGAATTCACAATTCGTTCAATAATAAATATGCTTGAGAGAATGGGAATTCATATTGATCGAGATAAGGTTAGTCAAATTAAACCTAAAAACGTTGCGGCAGTTATGGTTACTGCTAATCTTCCTCCGTTTTCAAAGATCGGAAGCAGAATAGATGTTTTGCTTTCATCAATTGGAGATGCCAAAAGTCTTCAAGGTGGGACTTTACTTCTTACGCCATTGCTTGGCGTTGATAAACAGGTTTATGCACTTGCTCAAGGTCCAGTTCTTTTGGGTGGATTTGCAGCATCGGGAATAACTGGTACAGGTATTCAGAAAAATCATCCAACAGTGGCTACAATTCCAAAAGGGGCTATTGTTGAAAGGGAAGTTCCTATATCAATAAATGAGAAAAAAGAACTTATCCTACATTTAATTAATCCTGACTTCACAACCATAGAAAAGGTCAAAGAAGTTATAAACAAGAATTTAGGTGATGCTGTGGCAAGAAGTATTGATTCTTCATCTCTTATTATTGCAATTCCTGAATCGTATCAAAGTAGGGTACCAGAGTGGATTGCAACTATAGAAAAATTAGAGATTGTTCCTGATGTTGTTTCCAAAGTAGTTGTCAATGAAAGAACTGGAACAATAGTAATGGGAGAACATATAAGAATTTCTACTGTAGCCATTGCCCATGGAGGTATAAGTATCCAGGTAAAAGAAAAGCTTTCAGTTTCCCAGCCACTTCCATTTGCACCTGGTTCCAGAAGGGGTTCACCAGCAGTTGTGCCTCCTGAATCGGGTTCTATCATATCACCAGGAGGAAGTACTGTTGTTACACCAGAGACAAAGATCTCGGCTGAAGAAGAGGAAGGATCATTGGTTCTATTACAGGGAGGGGTAAGTCTTGCAGAACTTATTAAAGCCCTTAATGCCATTGGAGTAACTCCACGAGATCTTATATCAATTTTACAGGCTATAAAAGCTGCGGGAGCTTTACAAGCTGAGCTTGAAATCATTTAAAAGTGATTAAGAATTTTTGTGAAATTTCCGATAATATATATGAATGGATCTGTAACAAAAATAAATGACCAAAAAAGTATTGAATTAAATCGGATTAATAAGGAAGAATTGCAAAGAGTTTGTCGTGATTTTGAATCCATTTTTATACAACAAATGATGAAGGTTATGAGAAAAACGATTGTTAAGAGTGGATTTTTTGGTAATACAATAGGTAAGGATTTATTTGAATCCTTTTTTGATACTGAGGTGAGTAAATTAATTTCAAATAGAGATGGTTTAGGGCTTGGGAAAATGCTCTATGAAAATATAATTAAAAAGATTGGGAATCAATATAATGTTAGAGAATAGGAGAAAAAAATAATATGAAAACTAAATCCCAATCACAAGATATAACAGCTTTATATTCCTTATTAAATGAGGAATTAACTCAGTATCAACTATTAATCAATGGACTTAAGACAGAATCAGAATATCTTAGAACTGGACAGGTTGAACCTTTAATAAAAATGGTTAGGGTTATAGAAGAAAAGATTGGAAATATTTTAGAGATAGAAAGTAAGGTAAAAAATTTTATAAAGATGATTATTCCATATGATTCGGATAAGGAAGCTTCATTTTCACATCTTTATTCTAATATTTCAACTTATGATAGGAGTAAACTTAAAAATATTGAAAGAGAGTTAGATCTTTCAAAAAAGGAGGTTCAGGATATTAATGAAAAAAATAAACGTTTTGCTCAAGAATATTTATCCATTCTTTCAGAAATAATTCGATTAATAGTTTCTCCCCCACCAGAAAAGCTTTTTTATGATCGCAAAGGAGGATGTGAAAAAAACATTCCACTATCTTTGTCTTCTTTGAATCGTGAGGTTTAGATCATGTATGGGATAAGAAGTGTACTTGATATTGCTAAGGGTGCATTGATGGCACAAGAAAAAAATATGGCAGTGACAAGTCATAATCTTTCCAATGTGAATACAGATGGCTATTCAAGACAAAAAGCTATTTTAGAATCAAACGCTCCTTTACCTTCTACAAGAATTAAGATCGGAATGGGAGTAAAGATACATTCAATAGTTCAATACGTAGATCAATTTATCATCCGTAATATATATAAAAAAACATCAACTTTGAAAGAATATGAAACAAAATCTTCAATACTTTCACAACTTGAGACTATCTTTAATGAAATTGAAGGGTCGGGAATGTTAACCAAGGCTATGAAAGAGTTTTGGATGGCTTGGCAAGATTTATCAAATAATCCAGGAGGAATCTCTGAGAGGACTGCATTACTAACTAAAGCAGAAGTTCTCGCATCCCGATTTAACTCAATGAATAGAGATTTGAGCCAGATTAGAAAGGAATTAAATAATAATCTCAAAAATGGAATAAATGAATTAAATATTCTTTCAAAGAGAATTGCCGAAATTAACGGAAAGATTGTTATGATAGAGGCTAATGGAACCGAAGCTAATGACCTTAGAGACTTAAGGAGAAATTATTTAAAGGAATTATCAGAACTTATCGAAAACGTATATCTTGAGGATGAAAATGGGGGCATTAAAGTAATGACTTCAACTGGTGTTATGCTTGTGGATGGAACTTATTACTGGGAGTTAAGCCAAGACGAAAATAATATTTATTGGAATCAGATTGAAAGTGATATTAGTAAAAGATTGAAGGGTGGAAAGATTGGTGCATGGCTTGATCTAAGAGATGATATTGTCCCAGAATATATTGCAAATTTAGATGAATTGGCTGGAAGCTTAATTAGGGAGGTAAATAATCTTCATTTTGCAGGTTATACGCTTTTAGGAGAAACAGGAAAATATTTCTTTGAAAATTTTAAGCAACCCCCTGACATCCCAAATTCAGATGATTATAGAGGAGCTTCAGCTTTTATAAAATTGAGTGACGACGTAAAGAATAATCCAATAAATATTGCTGCGGGTAGAGTTTCGGGACAACAAGGTGACAATGAAAATGCTCTTAGAATTTTAACTATTCAGACAGAAAATATTGAAATTAAAAAATGGAGGTATGAAGAAAGAGGATATTCAGTGAGTAGTTCAGTTAATATTGAAACACTTGACAATTATTATCATACCTTAGTGGGAGAGATTGGTGTTAAAAGCAATGAGTATGATGAGAATAAAAATTTTTCACAGGCTCTATTAAATAATTTAAATGAAACAAGGGATTCTATATCAGGAGTAAATTTGGATGAAGAGATGATTGAACTGATAAAGATTCAAAGAGCCCATGAAGCTGCATCTAAACTCGTTGCTATTGCAGACGAGATGTTAAGAACATTGCTCGATATGAGATAGGAAAAAAATGAGAGTTTCAACACGATCATTCTATCAAGGAATTCAAGAAAGGATTCTTCAATTATCAAATGATTTGAAGAAAATTAACGAAAAGATTTCAAGCGGTAAAAATATTGCTAAACCTTCTGATGATCCATCATCAGTTATTAATTCATTGGGACTAAGAGCCAGTCTCTATCAAATAGAAACATATCAAAGAAGTATTAAAAGAGGAGAATCCTGGCTGGATCTAAGTGAATCAGCACTTTCACAGATGATACAATTGGTTGAAAGAGCTCAAGAAATTGCCATTCAAATGGCAAACGATTCTCAAAATAGTAATACAAGGGCTTATACTGCCACAGAGGTTGGTCATCTTTTAGATCAGGCAATTTCCTTAGGAAATACAAAACTTGGAGGAGTATATATATTTTCAGGCTATAAAAATAATATTGCTCCTTTTGAAAAGATTTCTAATAATGGTATTGAAACAGCTCAGTATAACGGTGATCTAAACGATTTTGAAATACTTATTGGAATTGGCGAAAAACTATTGATCGGGAAAAATGGGAAATCCGTAATCGGAGATTCTGGAATTTTTGATTCACTTGGTCGTTTAAAAAAATCACTGGAAACTAATGACATAGATGGGATAAGAGATGAAATTGAACGATTAACCCAGATACAAGATTATCTAAACAATGAGGTAGCTGACTTAGGCGGGAGGGCGAACCGTTTACAGAGAAAGAAAGATATTTTAAATCAATTAGACCTTAATCTTAGAGAACGTCTTTCAGACCTTGAGGATGCGGATTATTCTAAGGTAGTGATAGAATTGAGACAAAAAGAGATCGCTTACCAAGCTGCACTACTCTCTTCAACAAGAATATCCGAATTGAGTATTCTTAACTATATTAGATAATCACAGGAAGTGAAAAAGATAAATCTTACCAAGGAAGGTAAATATGCTTATTTTAACTCGTAAGGTAGGCGAATGTATTATTATTGGAGAGAATATAAAAGTTTATATTATCGAGATCAGAGGGCAACAGGTTCGAATTGGAGTTGAGGCACCTATAGAGACTCCAATTTTTAGAGAGGAGATTTATAAAAAGATTGTTGAAGAAAACCGTTTAGCTTCAAAAATTGAATTAAGTCATTTAGCTTCTCTCGAAGAAAATAAGGAGGAGTGATTTAATTGTGAAAATAACAACAAGTAGATTTGGAACTATTGAAATATCAGAGAAAGATATTATCTTTATGCCTTATGGGATGATTGGTTTCTCAAATGATAAGGAATTTATTTTATTGAAACATGCTGAAGGTTCCCCATTTCTTTGGTTTCAATCAATATCAAATCCCTCCCTTGCTTTTGTCTTAATTGATCCCTTTTTAATTGAACCAAATTATGAAATTCAACTTTCCGAAGAGGATAAGAATGATCTTCAAATTGAAAAATCCTTGGATAAAATTCAAACTCTTATAGTTCTTAATATTTCATCAAATAAGGGTGAATCTTTTAAGGTTACAGCAAATCTATTGGCTCCTGTTGTTATAAATATTGTAAAAAAATTGGCAAAACAAGTTATTTTATTTGGTAGTATGTACTCACATAGACATCCCGTTGAACTGAAGAATAGGACTTCTTCTTCAATCTAATATTAAAAAGGTCAGAGGTTTAAAAGTTCAATCGCAAATTATCTTTTTAACTTTTCCTATATCAGTTTATGGCATGTAGGATTTTAAAGGATTATATCAAGAATTGATTCTTTAAGCATCTTTTCAGCAAGTTTTTGGGAGTCAATGTTATATTCACCTTTTTGGATTGCCTGTTTAAGGGCGTTTACTTTTTCTTTTCTTATATCAGGTGTTTCCTTTAAAGTGTCATAAATTTTTTGCATCTCTTTTGATTGACTTGAAAGTGCCACATTATCTTTTATCGAGGAACTCTCTATTTCTTTGGAAGATAATTTCCCGGATTCATCAAGACGTTTCTCAATTTTTCCAATGTATCCTGTTTGATTTTGAATATCATGTATCTTCAAATTTTTCTCCTTTCTAAGATAGTTGCTGATAAATATATGCCTTTGTAATTTCAAACAATCTTTTTTCTAATCTTTCATTCTCTGATTGAGGAAGAAACATGCTATTGGCTTCATTTTCTTTATCGACTACTTTAAACACTAATCCTTTACTATTCTCTTTTATTACTTCAAGAGGATGACCGAATTCTTCACTTAAACGATTTAATACTTCATTTAATGTATCCGTTCTTTCTCCACCATTTCCAATTTGCATTATAATTTCCTTTGCAATTTTATCAATAAGCCACATCTTTTTACCTTCAGCCGAAAGTGAAATTTTATCTTTTTGAATTATGTTCTTTTCATTCTTTTCTTTAGAAATTTTTGATCTTAAAGATAATTGTCTGCTATAGGCTTTTAGGATATTTTGAATTTGTAAATCGGGTATTACCATAACAAATCTCGTCATATATTTTATCGTCATTCAATATCAAAAACTTTAATTTTTTCAGTAGGAAAATCCTTCCTATTTTTAAACATAATTCAATTATTATTATCGTATAAAATCTTTCC
>NZ_JBRAKS010000013.1:0-25068 GCF_052745115.1 Candidatus Jordarchaeum sp. | reverse complement strand
TGTTTATATTTTTTAAGAATCGTAAAGATTAAATACATTTTTATCATTACATTGGTTACAATATCCTTATATACTAAAATTTGCAGGTGATGGTGGAATGGAAGCACTGGAGGAGGCTTTGAAAAAAATAGAGAAATCGGCTTATGTGGATAAATGTGCTCTTTTTAAGCCGAATGGTGAACCCATAGTATCTCATGTTGATGAAGAAATAACAAGGCTTGTAAAGCCTTTCTTTGGTTTAGATACGACTGTTGAACGCACAATACTTGAGAAAAGGTGGAGTAGAATCATTGTTGGTCGTTTGAGGGATTATGTATTCGTGCTATCATCGCGTAGGGCACCCAACTTAGGACTTCTTAACTTAGAATTTAACAAGGCTCTCAATCTGTTGAAAGAAATCTTGGAAGGTAAATCTGCCCCTTTAGAGAAACATGAAAAGGTTACCATTTCAAGAGTTAGAATTAAAGAAAAGGAGGAGGAAGCTGCGTGGGAAGCCTTAATAGATTCAGAAAAAAGATCTGAGATAAATCATTCTTTAATTACTAGCAAGACGATTTTTAATAAAAATAGTACTTTGGAAGAGTTTTTAGAGAGTCCTAAGCTTGAGGATTTAAAGAGTTTAAATGATTGGGTTTTAATTTTTTCATGCTTATTGATGGGAAAAAGACATTAGAGCAAATTGCTAGAGAAATGGGACAAAAAATAAATGATATGGAAAAATTATCTTACAAATTACTCCAACTTGAAAAAATAAAAATAATGAATATCTAAAAAAGGAAATCTGGAAAACTGAAAAAACATAATTTAATTTTTAAAGAACTTATATTTCAGTGTATCCCAAAAATTTATAGATTTTTAACATTTTCTAAGTATTTATGGATTGACAGAGTTTTAAGGGTGTTTTTTATTGATTAAAGGTGACAGCGAGAGCTTATTGAAAGGAAAAAAAGCCTTTATATTTGACTGGGACGGCACCTTAGTTTATTTTAAAATTGATATCATTTCCGCTCGGCAAGATGTTATAGAAATTCTCATAAAATACGGTGTCCCCGCATCGATACTATCCCTAGATCAGCCAATACTCACCATGATAGAAAAATCAATACCCTATATTGAATCACAGGATGATTCAAAATCGAAAATAGTAAGCATGATAAAAGAAATCGATGAAAGAGTTGAAATGTACGAGATGGAAGCAGCTCAAAAAACTTCACTTATACCAGGCGTAGTCGATGTTCTTCAAAGCCTAAAGAATATGGGACTTAAATTGGCTGTTTTTACCCTTAATAAGAACTCTGTTGTCACATCTCTTCTCAATCGTATGAGTATTCGCTCTTTTTTTGACGTGGTTGTCGCAAGGGATAACGTGGAGAGGCCCAAACCAAACCCTGATCACCTAAAAAAGGTTATATCATTACTCGGAATTACAGCTGAAGAGGCCATTGTGATCGGTGATCATCCAAACGACATTATTTCTGCAAGGAGTATAGGGGCAAAATCAATAGGGGTTCTATCTTCAGGTTACTCAGTTGAGGAATTGAAATCAGCTGGCGCAAATTTGGTTTTAAAAGATGTTTCTCTAATAACCCATGAACTACTAAAAAAATAGAATAATCTAAACAGAAGAGGCTCATCATATTTTTTCGCTCTCTCCATATCAGAACCCAAACATCATAATGGTAGTAGTGAGCAATATCCAAACAAGATACACCAATCCTTCACCTGCGCTTACGCCGCTAAGAGACTGATGATACTCGGTGTCCTTCTTGAGGTAGTCTTTAAGGTTGTGTTTATTTTTTCGGTATACGTAGTAGTTTAGACCACCGCCTAGCAATATCGAGAAACTATACATTGGGGGAATGAGTACCCCTACTAGGAAGGAGATTGGTGACAGATTGTATTTTAATAAAAGTAGTCCTACAATCAGACCAATGGTGAAGAATATTTTGGTGTAGTGAAGTTCAAACGAATTTGGGGTTATGACGGATAGAAGGCCTAGATACATTTGCTGGGAAATTTGAATTATGGTAAGACCCTGAAATGCCAACATAGTGCCGGGTTGAAAAACTGGTGTCTTAAATTGTAAAAAGGATAAGAAGAATATTCCAGTTATAGTGGCTGTGGGTGCTGGGAGATTTGAGGTGCCAAAGCCATAGGTTTGGTATAGTAAAAAGATGATTAAACTTCCTAATACTGCACCAAAAAGTACTCCATAAAGGATCGATAGAAACACTGTTCTATCTTTAACTTTTATTTCTCGTCCCACTTTGAACGCTCCAATAACTCTGAGTGCCGTTGCTTGTATAACAGTCATCAATGTGAAGAAGACAATGAGGCTTGGAAAATTGATGTCAAACCCCAAAATTGCGGGAACCGCAAGCAAGTCTGTTAGAAATCCACTCATGAATCCCGTTTCGCTCACAGCTATGGCAGTCCACCAGCTAGATATAAAAAGAGCGGGGCAGCTGAGAAGCAGAAACCACGGATTAATTTGAACATTAGGAAATGGTTGAAACACATAAAACATTAAGAGGCTACCCACAAAGAAAATCGCCAAGACAATCAGCGTCAATTTGTATCGGGTTACTGCTAAGTGAAACCATTCCCTGATTATAGAATGTGCATGTTTTAATTGTATCTTGATTTGCTCGAATCTTGAAATAGGGGTTAATTTTGTAGCGGTTTTGGCTTCCTCTGGTTGAGGCGTTTGTTCATTGTTTTTAAACTGTGTTTGTGCCAATATTTTTCTACGATTATTCTGCCAGTCCTTAACTCCTTTAATAATACCCCAGGAGAGAAAGGCGATAAGAATTCCCATTGCTAAATAGAATATTTGCGGCAGGTTAATGTGGCTGCCGTAATCTACGAATCTACCTGGCTGGCCGAAATATTGATTCTCAAAAAGCATCCATATTAATACGGAATAAATGCCTCCCAGAAATAACATGAGTGATCTTTTCCAGCCGATAAAGTAGCCTATACATGCTATTAGGGGAGAATTTGAGATTCCCATAAAACTTGGTAGAGGATAAGGAGCCATTGCTTGTCCAATAAATTGATAAGCGCTCTGTGTGGTGCTTAAATTACTGTACAGGGAGGGATTCCAGGTTTTGGAAAAGTCCGTCAGTCTTGTCCACCAAGTTGGTAAAGTTTCTATCTGAGGCATCACTGTTAAGTCACTTCTTAAGATGTGGCCAATGCCTAATACCCCTCCTATATAGACTGATGAGATTCCCATCCATTTTAAAAGTCTATTTTTGGCAGCGGGTTCTGCACCAAGGGTTTCAATAGTTTTGTATATAGGCACCGCTTGTGGCCAAGGCATTTTTAAAAGTTGTTCTCTGAAGGGAAGTAAAAGAAATAGTCCCAAAACTCCGCCAAAAATAGAAAGAGTGAAAATGAGTTCAATAGTAATCGGCGTATTGTATAGGGTTCTACCCGCAAATATAACGAGGGCCGGTAAGGTGGCAACAACACCTGCGGATGCACAAATCGTACCTTGTATTATTGTGGTGACCACCACATTTTCCTTCGGTTCGTACACTCTTTTCACCGAAAGGAGAATGAATCCGAGTATGGACACTCCTCCAATAAAAGCTACTCCAGTCTTAAGGCTTACATACACTCCAAGGAAAATGTATAGTATACCTATGAGGCTACCAAACGCAATTGTCCTCAGAGTTATTGGCGACCTTTTATCCATGTCTACTCCCGTAGCGCTCGCCATCCTTGACTTCTCCAAGAAGCTTCATTTTTTAAAAAAGTTAATGGCTACTAATCGCCTTTAATATGCTTAAAAACCTTACCAAACCATTTTATAAGACTTTTTTTCTTTGGAGACTTTCAGTATTTGAATCTCCTTGCCTCTTCAATCATGGCAAGTATGTTTTCTATATTAACTCCTCTGTGAATACTGTTGCTTGAACTGAGAATATAACCTCCTCCCGGAGCGGCTTTGACGATAGTTTCTCTAACCACCCTCCTGACTTCCTGCGGTTTCCCAAAAGATAGAAGGGAACCGCAATCAATGTTTCCCACCAAAACAAGTCTATCCCCAAAACTCTTTTTCACCTGTCCTATGTCAACTCCCGCAGCGGGTTCTAGAGAGTGCAAACCATCAATACCTGCCTTAATCAAGTACGGTATGAGTGGTGTAATGTAACCGTCTGAATGGTGAATAACCCTTACTCCTCTCTTTTTAAAAACGTTAACCTCTTTTTTAAGCAGCGGCAGAACATATTTTTGGAAGATTTTTGGTGAAAAGAATGGCCCTGATTTATAAGAGTAATCATCGGCGATTATAATCGCATCTACACCCATATCAATTTCTATTTTTCCAACTTCAATCCAATACTCCATAACCTTTCGCATATGTCTTCCAGCAAACTCAGGATTTTTGTAAAAATCCATCAATATAAACTGGTGTTCTCTACCAAGTGCAGCCCGTTCAAAGGGACCTCCCACAAATCCTATAACCGCAAGCTCCTTTGCATTTTTCAAGGTTTTATCTACGTCTATGTACCTCTCGGGAATATACGGATCAGGCCAGTTCCAAGAATCGAAGATTTCCTCTGATTTTATAACACCCCCCGCATACCACTTTGTACCATCCTCAGTAATTACTCGTCTTCTCCCCCACTCGTCAATATATCCTCTTCGTCCCCTATCGTTGGTGAACCATTCCCTGGGGAATGTTTCAGGCCAGGCTGTAATCATATCGAAACCAATTTTTTTGTGGCATTCAATAGCCAATTCCCACGAGTATGTCTTAGCATTCATAAGTTTCAAAACAATTGGGCTGTCTATACCCATATCATATATCGGTACTCTGTCTGGAATACCGTGATCCAATGCTGTCAGCACACGTTCCTTTGACTTCAAAAAATCACCTTTTAATAACTAATTTAAAACTGTGCAGTAAACCTAAAAAGAGTTTCAAGCATTTTTCCTACTAAAAGGGAAGGTAAAATTGAAAATCGCTGCTGTTTCGGATATTCATTCTCCTAAAAACATTGAATTATTGAATAAAGCATTATCCAAAATAGACCTCAGCAGTATAGACTTGTTTATTCTAGCGGGAGACCTTATTTACAAAGGAAAATTAGAGGAAGTAGACAAAGTTATTAAAGCTCTAAAGGTTGACTGTCCTGTTATTGCGGTTTTTGGAAACGAGGAATATGAGAATTTACACGAGGATATCCGAAAAAGAACCTCGGGTAAAATTCGATTTCTTGAGGAAGAAACCTATGTTTTAGAGGTGGAAGGTGAAACCTTAGGTGTTGTAGGCTCCAAGGGTTCATTAGATAGACCCACTTTCTGGCAGAGGAAAAATATGTCAAATATATGGCAAACTTACAATGAAACCAGAGAAAAGGTTGGAAAGTTGGTTTCGGAACTCAAAACTGATTATAAATGCTTGCTATTACACTATGCACCTACTTACGAAACATTGGTGGGGGAAAAAACTTCTCAGTATCCTGAGCTGGGTAGTAAAAAATACGAGAAGTTGCTTTATAATAATAGATTAGATTTAGTGATTCATGGACATGCTCATAAGGGTAAGAGTTATGCGGAGATCGCATCAACTCCAATTTATAATGTTGCTTTACCACTCAAAAAGAGAATAACAGTAATTGAGTTGCCGTTACCAGTGAAGCCCACATCTTTAGACTTCTATATTAAAGAAAAATAGAGGGCTTAACCATCTCTTCAGGCCAGCCTT
This sequence comes from Candidatus Jordarchaeum sp., assembly GCF_052745115.1. Taxonomy (NCBI): domain Archaea; kingdom Promethearchaeati; class Candidatus Jordarchaeia; order Candidatus Jordarchaeales; family Candidatus Jordarchaeaceae; genus Candidatus Jordarchaeum; species Candidatus Jordarchaeum sp. The sequence continues at coordinate 19,346 of NZ_JBRAKS010000013.1, read as the reverse complement.
AAACTGTGAAATACTTTACCTAAAGGAATGCGATTTATCAGACTTGGATAGAGTGTGCATTCTTCACAGAAATCAGGAAAGTCTAGTTTTTTGAAGCGTTTTCGGAGTTCATTGTACTTTTCACCGTCCCAGACCTGTCTGAAACTGTGCCTCTTTATATTCCCCATGATATCATGGCTAAAGCAGCAGGGTAAAACATCTCCGTTAGGATCGATATCAGAATAAAGCCAAGGCCAGTAGCATTTTGTACCGGGTGACGGTTTCAACCACAATGAAAGAAAATCCTCAACATTTATGTATATCCCGTATCTTTGAGCCTTCTCATACGCTTTTTGCAGATTCTTGAGAGTTGTAGTTAAATCTTTTTGTTCCAGAATCAATTCTTCATATTCCGGATAGTACTTGTCAAAAGTAACGATGTTTGCTCCGACATCGTGAGCCAATTCAATCATTTCATCAATCATATTAAAGTTTAGACTTAGTATCACACAGTGAATATGCAAAAGGGGTTTAAAAGCACCATATTCCTCTTTAATTCTGGTAAAAATCTTCATGGCAGAATAAACTTTTTCGAAGGTTCCTGGAACTCCTCTAATTTTTTCGTAAATTTCGGCATCAGGGCCATCAACTGAGAACATGGCAATATCCCAGTTTAATTTAACGATTTTATCAATCATACTCTTATTAAACAATGTACCGTTAGTGGTTAGAACTCCTTCCATACCATGTTTCTTTATAGCTGTCATAATCTCTAAAATATCCTTTCGAAGCAGAGGCTCTCCGCCCCCCACAACATGTACCCTTCTGGTGCCCATATTTGCCAGTTCCTCTATTAGAGAAAGATACCTTTCTGTGGAGAGCTCAGACTTGAACATCTTCCTTCGGTACTCCTCAGATAACTTGCGTTGAAAACACATCCTACACTTTAGATTACACTTCAGAGTGGGTTTGAGATCCACTTCCTCGGGTGCGGAGTATCCACGGCAGCGCCACACAGAAGCATAGAAATTTAAAGAATTTAGAAGTCGTGAAATGCCTTTCGGTAGAATTTTTATGCCTCCTGATATTTTAAGATGAAGTATTTGATACGGCTAACGATTAGTCACAAGCAAATCAATACACAGAGAAAAGGTATTAATCAATAAAAACATTTCGTGAAAAATTTTGCAAACGACTCGGAAAAAAATAATGATATTTAATAATCAAAAATTTTTATTTTTGATGCTTCTAGCACCTGTTTTAAAGAACTCGAAAAGGATGTAAATTTTGCTCATAATTAGTTAGGGGTAAATTAAAAATTAATTTTTCTAATATTACTCTTTCAGATTTTTGAATCCCCTATTTTTCTACAGGCCCTTCTTCACCTTGTTCCTCAGGTTCCTCAGCCTCTTCTTCTGGTTCTTCCTCAGCTTCTTCCTCCTCTATTAACTCTTCTTCTGTTCCTTCTGTCTTAGATACTTCATATTCTTCGTAATCTTCAGGATATTCTTCTTCCTCGGGACTCACGTATTCAAATTGGCTTCTTTTAATAATGCTTACCAGATAGCCGGCTATTCTATTTCGAACCTTTTTTGATTCTACATTTGTGTACTTTTCTACCAATTTTTTATTCTGATCAAAGTCCGGAGTAAAGATGTTTGAAAATTTCTCAGCTAATTCATTTGCGACTCTTTTAATGTAGGATGGTCTGATTTTTCCCAGAATCTGCACCTCCAAGAATAAAGGTTACATTACCTTTCTAGACGCGATATTATTATATGAAATCCTCATGTAAATCTCAAGCTTAAAAGCATTACTGTAAATTAAGCTTAGGATTAATAATGGAAATAGCATTATCATATTCGAATAATTCCCGTATAAATATAAATATGACTCAGTACAGAAACTAAAATTTCAAAAAATAATAAAATAAAATGAGCCATTCGGCCCAATATCTCCTCGAAGAAGACTTGTTAAAAGTTTGAAAGATTTTTTCTAACTTATTCGAATTTTGTCAAGCAGTGTTTGAACCTGAGTCTTATTATCATATAGCCCCATTCTAACCGGAGATATACCGAGTCCTAACCCAATCAACTGGGTAATAAAAATTACTGGAAGATTATAATGACCATTATTAAGCTTAGCATTGATTTCTTGCTGTCCCGCATCAAACTGAAAATGGCAGAATGCACACGGCGAAGTGACACAATCAGCACCCACAGCCAGCATATTATCAATCTTCTCCCTCGTGAAATCCAAAGCGATGTCAATCTTCGCAGCCCTCACGCCACCACCAGCACCACAACACATTAATTTCTCTTTATACTCTACAGGTTCCGCATCAACGGCAGAAACCAGCTCTTCCAAAATTACAGGGGTCTCGGGACTTCCCTGATGTCTCACCTCACTCGGCTTCAAAAAGTGACAACCATAATGTATTCCCACCTTAATCCCGGTTAAAGGCTGAATTGTCGCATCACTAATCCTCTCAAGACCCACCTCGTTCCGCAAAATCTCAACTACGTGTATAACCTCAATCGTGCCCTTGAACTTTCTACCAATCTTGGCTAAAACCTCATTTACCTCTTTTCTCAGCTCTTTATTTTCTTTGAGCATATGATTTGCCTCTTGAAGACTACCATAACAACCATTACAGGTAACCGTAATATTGGCACCCAGCTCCTCGGCAATTGTAAGATTCCTAGCTGCAATAACCGCCCAAGTGAAAAGATCAAAAGAACCGAAGACCCCTGGTGCAGGACAACAAGATGCCGCATTCATCTCCAAAACCTCAATATCAAAAGCATTAAGCACATCCTTTGTTGCCGCCTCAATACCTGGGTACCTGTTCGGGGTTAAACAACCCAAAAAGTAAGCGTACTTGTTCTTACTCATTTTTCTTAGCCTCCTGGGCCTCCTGGGTTTTCTCAACAACCTTCTTAAAACCAGTTTCCTCAACTATCTTATTAACCTCATCCAATCCCTCGGGGAACATATGGACCGTAGCCGGGAGCTCCTTTAAACCAATCTTCTTCCTTACTTCCTTAATCTCATCATTAATTGGAACCGCATGACCAAACCTAAACAAATAACCACAAACAGCCAAATGCCTCGGCTGAGCAATACCCTCCCGAAAAGCAATATTACGAACAACCCGCACAGTATCAGTAGTACTCACTTTGCGCGGACAGCGTTCTTGACAGGTAAAGCAAGTGGTGCAATCCCAAAGGTCGTCATCATTTAGTGCGTCATCTTTTAGTCCTAGTTGAGCTTTTCTGAATATGCTTTTTACTCGCCAGGCTGCTCTTCTTCCGGAGGGACATCCACCTACGCAGGTTCCGCACTGTATGCAGGCTTTTAGTCGCTCCATTTCTTCTTTTCCAAAAAACTTTGAACCGTATTCAATTATTTCCTCGATGAATTTTGGGTCGGTTTCCCTTACGATTTTTTGGTCTTCGACCATGGCCGGCTACCTTCTTTTAATTGTGATAAATTGATAATTTTTATGTTTTATTAGGTGCGTTTGTGATGTAATTTTTGCGCCACCCTACGTTAGGACTTTTAATTTATAAATTATTTGCTCATAGCATGTAAGAGGCAATCTAGGCTTCGAGAGTAAAATATTAGCTCAAAATGAGATTTGATATTAGAAAATATCCAAAAAATCTAAAAAATAAAGATTACTGGCTTTTCTTATATTTCATTAATTTAAATAAAACCATTAAACCGACAAATGGTCCGAAATATGAAAATACCCTTTGTATGGGTGTTTTTTCTGCTATAGGATAACGAAAGCATTAAATATCAAAAATCACCGTTACTGACGGAAAAACCCTCCCTAAAATCCAGCGTGAGAAAATCCGTAATGATAATTTAGCTCAATATTACTAATTCAAATATAAAACTCGGAGGAAATCCGAATGGGAGAAAAAGAAGTACGCATAGGAGTATACGTGTGCCACTGTGGTACAAATATTGCTGGTGTTGTAGACCCCGTTGAGCTCGCTGAATATGCGAAAACCCTGCCAAACGTTGTTGTATCAAAAGAATATAGATTCATGTGCTCGGATCCCGGACAGGAAATGATTAAAGAGGACATTAAGGAGCAGAATCTTAACCGAGTGGTGGTCGCGGCTTGCAGCCCTAGACTCCACGAACCAACCTTCCGAAGAGTCTGTGAAGAGGCGGGATTGAACCAATTCCTCTTTGAGCAGGCAAATATCAGGGAACACGATACTTGGGTTCATATGAGAGAACCGGAAAAAGCGCTTGAAAAAGCAAAGGATCTAATAAGAATTGCAGTAGCCAAAGCCACAGCGCTAGAACCATTAGAAGTGCAAAAAGTAAAGGTAGCTCCGGTGTGTCTCATAGTTGGAGGCGGGATAGCCGGAATCTCAGCCGCACTGGATGTTGCAAATGCAGGATTCAAGGTCCACATGATTGAAAAATCACCCACGATAGGAGGGAGAATGGCGCAACTAGACAAGACATTTCCCACAATGGACTGCAGCGCATGTATTCTAACTCCAAAAATGGTGGACGTAGCTAGGCATCCTAATATCGAAATCCACACATATAGCGAAATAAGAGAAGTGGAAGGATACGTAGGCAACTTTAAAGTCAAGATAGTGGAACACCCCAGATATGTGCTTGCGGACAAGTGTACTGGCTGTGGAAAATGTGATGAGGTCTGCCCAGTATATGTTCCCAACGAGTTCGAAGAGCGTCTGGGCTCAAGAAAAGCCATATATATTCCATTCCCACAAGCTGTACCCAATCTCTACACTATTGACAGAGACAAGTGTATTGAATGCAAACTATGCGTAAAAGTTTGCGAACCGGAAGCAATCGACTTTAATCAACCAGAAAAGGAAATCGAACTAGATGTTGGCACTGTAATAATCGCCACAGGCTACGATGTATTTACCCCATTTGATGCTCCCCAGTACGGTTACGGCCGCCTACCAAACGTTATCACCTCACTAGAATTAGAAAGACTACTAAGCTCATTCGGCCCCACAGGCGGCAAAGTAATCGTACCCTCTACTCACGAGAAGCCGAAAAGAATAGCATTCATACAATGCGTGGGATCAAGAGACCAGAGACTATTTCCCTACTGCTCAAGAGTCTGCTGCACCTACAGCGTGAAGCACGCCAGACAAATAAAAGAAAAATACCCCGACACCGAAATATTCATCTTCTACATGGACATGCGAACCTTCGGAAAAGGCTACGACGAATTCTACGAAATTGCAGGAAGAGAATATGGAGTAAACTTTGTACGCGGCAGAGTAGCCGAAGTACGCCAAGTACCCGGAACAGAAAAACTATTAGTCAAAGCGGAAGACACACTACTAAACCAGCTCATGGAACTAGAGTTCGACATGGTGGTACTAGCCTCAGCAGTAGTTCCAAGAGAGGACACCACAAAAATCCAGCAACTATTCAGACTCTCCAGAAGCGCAGACGGATTCCTACTAGAAGCACACCCCAAACTACGCCCAGTAGACACACTAACAGACGGAGTATTTGTAGCCGGCATGGCCCAAGGACCAAAAGACATACCAGACGCAGTAGCTCAAGGAAAAGGGGCAGCCGCAGCAGCAGTAGCACTCATGGGCATGGGCGAAGTGGAAATCGAACCCTACTTCAGCATCGTAAACGAAGAACTCTGCTCTGGATGCAAAGTATGCCAGGACATATGTCCATACGGAGCAATCACCATGACCGTAGACGGCACGTCAGAAATCAACCCAGTACTGTGCAAGGGTTGTGGAGCCTGTGCAGCAGCCTGCCCAAGTGGAGCCATAGAACCACAACACTTCAAATTCCAACAAGTATTGACCCAAATAGAAGCAGCCATGAGGAAATAGAATGAGGTGAAACAAAATGAGCAACAATGGAGAATTCGAACCAAGAATTGTTGGACTTCTCTGCAACTGGTGTACGTATGCCGGTGCAGATATGGCAGGTACAAGTAGGATGCAGTATCCTCCGAACGTAAGATTTATTAGAGTCATGTGTAGTAGCCGTGTTGATCCCCAGTTTATCCTGAAGGCTTTTGAGTTGGGCGCAGACGGGGTGTTTATTGGAGGTTGCCATCATGGTGATTGTCATTATGTTACTGGGAATTATAGAGCTGAGGAGCGGATTAAGCTTATTAGGAAGTTGATTGAGCAGCTGGGGATTGAGCCTGAGCGGTTGAGATTGGAGTGGATTTCTGCTAGTGAAGGTAATGTTTTGGTTGAGGTTATGAACGATTTTGTTAATAAGTTGAAGGAGTTAGGACCTAGTCCGATTAGAAAAGATGCGGAATAAATTGTTGGAGGTTTAGTTAGATGCCTGTTAAAATTGCTTTACTACAGTTAGGTAGTTGCTGGGGTTGTTATCAGAGTCTGTTGGATAATCATGAAGCTCTATTGGACATTTTGCCGGAACTGGATATTGTCTTTTGGCATACTGTGACCGATTTTAAGTACTCGGATTTGGAGAACTACGAAGATGGTTCCATTGATGTCGGTACTGTTGAGGGTGTCTGTAGGACTGAGCACGACTTGCATCTCTTGAAAGTTATGCGTAAAAAGTGTAAGGTTCTGATTTCTTTGGGTAGCTGTTCTACCTATGGTGGTATCTATGGGTTGCTTAATCTTTACACTATGGATGAGGCTTTAAAACGTAAATTTATTGAGGCGGAGAGTGTTGAAGAGCCTACCATTCCTGATGTAGATGTTCCGAAGATGCTGGATTTCATAGTGCCGAACAGAAAAATAGTTGATTTTGATGCATTTCTCCCGGGTTGTCCGGTGGTTTCGGCGGATATCGCAAATGCGATTTTGGGTCTGTTGAAGGGTGAGTTGCCGCCACCACCACAACGTACTCTTTGTGATGAGTGTCCGAGGGAAAAATCTGAAGTAATTACTATAAAACAGCTGAAAAGAGATTATGAAGGAATACCGGATCCAGACAAATGTTTGTTAGAACAAGGCTATATCTGTATGGGACCAGCTACTCGTGAAGGTTGTGGTGCTCTTTGTCCCAGTGCGGGAATGCCTTGTAGAGGTTGCTATGGTCCAGGTCCGAATGTTATAGATCAGGGAGCTAAGATGATTAGCGCTCTTGGCTCAATAGTAGATTATGAGTCTATTAGCCCGGAAGAACTTGTGGAGAAGGTCGGCGATGTTGCCGGGACTTTTTATAACTTCTTCTTACCATCGGGCATAATATCAAAAACTGTAAGGAAGGCGAAGTAGAGATGAGTAAGGAAATTATTATTGAACCAGCCACTAGACTCGAGGGACATGCAAAAATTACAATAAAATTGGATAAGAACAATAAAGTAGAGGATGCCCATTTTAGTGTGACACTTACGCGTTTCTTTGAGAAATTCCTTGAAGGACGTTTAATGGAACGTTTGGTTCGAATAACTCCTAGGATTTGTGGCATATGTCCCGAGGCTCATCATCTTGCATCGATAAGTGCTGTTGAGGCTGCTTGGGGTATTACTCCACCCAGGACCGCATTAAAACTCAGAGATCTTATGGCACAAGCGAAACAGATTTCCAGCCATGCACTGCACTTTTATGCTCTGGCGGCGCCAGATTTTTTGGTGGGTCCTCTTGCTGAACCACAGTATCGTAATGTGGTTACAGTTATTAAGAATCTACCTGATGTGGGGAAGAAAGCAATTGAATTGATGAGGATCGGTCAGGATCTTTGCTTTCTTTTAGGTGGAAGAGCTATACATCCTGTTACATGTGTTCCAGGTGGTCAGGCTAAGTCAATTACTGAGGAAGAACGTGATGAGCAATTGAAGAGGATTGAAAGAGCTTTAGAGCTTACCCAATTTACCGTGGATATAGCCAAAAAAGTGGTAAATGACTATTTGGACGTTATAACAAAGCTGGGAGTATTTGATTCATATTATTTGGGTCTCGCTAAAGACGGGGTACATACTATTTTCGGAGATGCAACAGTCAGAGTAATGAGTCCTGATGGTAAAATTGTTGCAGATTTTTCAAAGAAAGACTATTTAGATTACATAGCTGAACATGTGGCTCCTCACTCATATGCAACACACATATTCTATAAACCAGCAGGTTATCCGGATGGAGTTTGGCGTGCTGGGCCTTTGGGACGCATAAATGTTGCAGATAAAATGGAGACTCCTTTGGCTCAAGAAGCTCTTAAAGAGTTCAGAGATGCTGTGGGTAGACCGTGTACTGCTACTCTTGCTTATAATTGGGCTAGAATCGTTGAACTGGTTCAAGCAGTGGAAAAGGCGAAGATTTTACTTGAAGACCCCGACATAGTGAGCAAAGACGTCAAGCTAGCTAACCTAGAGCCTAAGGAAGGTGATGGTGTAGGCATAGTGGAGGCTCCTCGCGGCACGCTGATACATCATTACTGGTCAGATGACAAGGGAATATGCAAGAAAGCCAACTTGATTGTTGCCACTAACCATAACATTGCCACAGTAGAGAAATCATTCCTGGTAACGGCTAAACAGATATTTGAAGATAAGATCCATGAAAAACTGAAACTACCTGAACCTATGATAAAAACCTAGAATAATATTAACTGGAGGAAAAAATAAATGCCGGAAATTGATCCAAAAATTCTCAATCTCATGGAAATGGTAATGAGAGCCTATGATTGCTGATTAGCCTGTTCCGCGCATCTTGTTATCCTTGATAGTGAGGGTAAGGAGATTGTGAGGAAGGAGATTGTGATTGGTTCTGGTTGATCCGGTGTCTGAAACCCGGTTTGGGAAGGCATCGGGGACACCCCCTGCAGGGGGCTACTCTTCCAATCTCTGATTGTGTGTTAATAGAATTGTAATTATCGGCCAGTTAAGGCTTGCTTTAAACATCGCTTTTTTTGACAGATGGTAAGAACCTTGCCATTTGTTAAGTGTTTTGAGGTCTGTTCTGAACAATTTTATACTATATTTGTTAGTTTTATTATGATTATTTTAATTTTATAATTGGTGTTAAAATTCCTTTATTTAAAGTATATATGGTCTTTAACATCTTCCCCAGCGTTTAAACTTTTTATTTTTAACGCAAGTTATTTATTGGTGAAAGGCGCCATTATGAATTATAATTTCCGGGTTACTGAGGGTCTTGCCTTGAAGCAGTTTAAGATTGTGGTGGCTGGGCCGCGGGCTAGCGGCAAAACGGAAATGATTTCAAAGTTGGCTGAGCTGTTTGGTAGAAGGGAAGCTATTAAAACAGATTCTGAGGGTGCTACTGTTTGTATGGATTATACCTATTGTGATGTAGACGATACACGGTTTCACATTTATGGAACGCCGGGGGCAGATCATTTATCGGTAGTTCGGCAATCCTTGTCTAAGGGTATGAACGTTCTAATTCTAGTTGTGGATAATAGCAAACCTGAATCTTTTTCGAAGGCACATGAGATTTACGAAGAAATATGCGAGGGTAAAGAGGTACCTATGATAGTTGCGGTAAATAAGAGAAATTCAGAAGAATTTTCAGTGGCGAGCGAAATTAGTAATTTATTGAAAGTTCCTAATGAGCAAATTATTACTATTGATGCTAAGAGTGGTGAGGGCATAGATAATCTATTTTCAGTGACTAGGAAAGCTGTATGGGAATCTCAATCGGTATTGAAAGATGCCTAAAGCTTTTTAATCCCTTTTGCCTTATAGCAAACCTATAATTAATTTGAATTATCTTTACATATTCAGTGATTAGAATTGGATGTGAGCTAAAATGAGGAATAAAAAGCTAATTGGAGCACTATTAACCGTTATGGTAGCGCTGACATTCTCAGTAATTATCACTTTACCCTTGGGAACTACTAGTGCTTATTCTGGCTTTAATCCTTGGGCTGCTAATGCAAAAAACTCCCAACTGGATGCCAATGATATTGGAGCTAAAGGGCTTTTCAATCTTACTGTAACTTTTAAAACATATTATATTCAGGAAAGCGGTGACCTAATGATGTTCGTAGTAGTAGCGTCCACTCCTTCAGGTTTAAAATCTGGGTTGATTCTGGGTAATGGAACTACAGGATGGCATTTCAAACCAGTAGATTATTACGAACCGAGTATTACCTTCAGGAACCTCGATGGAAACGTTACCCTATTTATCTATGGTGGTCTAATGAAGAATGTGTGGCCGAGTGGCTGGCGCACTGTGGACGAGTGTTTTGGACTAGTTGGGGCGTTTAACCCATTGAACAATGAAACTGGTAACCGTTTTCTTGGAACCGCAAATGGAAACTACCATATGATGTTGTTCCTAGATGTCTTAATTTCATCGGCTTAAACAAATGTTAGCTTAAAAAAGGATCTATAGAAACTTGTTAAACTGTTGCACAATTTTGGTGGGATGGTATTAAATCTGGAATTGCCTCAGAGTGCCTAGTCCTCAGCAATAGATATTATTCCCTATTTTTTTTCTCTTCTATTTTTCTAAGAGTTCTATCTGCTTCAGTTGTAATTCTTGTTGTAGCATTAGCTATTTTTCTGATTGCTTCTTCTATGTTACCTGAAACTATACTTGCCTCTGTTTCATCGATTAATTCTAATGCTTCGGAAAGAAGTTCGGATTTTGTGACATTTACTGCTATGCTTGATTCACGGCTGATTTCATCTAGAATCCACCAAATAATCTCTCTAGGCTCTGGTTCCTTATTATCATTAAGATAAGCTGAATACCTCGTGAGTATAGAGGAAAAAATAATTGAGAGCATCTTCATTTTTTCAGCAAAACAATAAATTTCAAAATTTTCCATTAATAACACCATCCCAATACACTACGAGTATATTACCCTTCAATGTTAATTTAAAATTCTCTTAATTTTTTACTTATATTAATTCTTATTCCCACCTGAATGTGTATTTATTGAGGTTTTTGGGCTAGGCGCATGAATATTTTTCTCCATCTCTCAAGGTTTTCTTCGCCGCCTCCGAGTGCCTTTATCATAAAACCTGTTTTGTAGGCAATAAGAGTTAGAGTTGAGAATTTCGGCCTTATAATGAACTTGAATAGAAATATTATGATGTTGGCAGCGCCGTCCAGTAGTTTCCACATGTTTGAACCCGCATAAACCTCTTCAGACATGCCAAAGTATAGGGCGCGTCTGATAAAATGCTCCTTTGATGTGCGCTCTGGAAACATTTTGTGGTCAACCACAGCGTCTGGAGTGTAAACTACTCTATATCCCGCCGCTCTTACTCTTAGTCCCAAGTCGGTGTCTTCTCCAGAGTATAATCCACCATATTTCCTGGTAATGTCTTCGTTTAGAAAATGGATTTTTTCCATAACATTCCTACGTACCGCCATGTTACAACCGTAGGGATTTAGTGATTCGGCGCGCTGATTTTCTGTCCTTATTGCTAGTATTGGGTAGATGGGAGGCTCCAGCCATTTTGGAACTTTTCCATAGAATATGGGAAGCACCCTTCCAGTCACAAGACCGATCCGGTCCGATTCCTCAAAGGTCTTTACTAGATTCGCTATCCAGTTTTGATGAACTATGCAATCATCATCTGTGGAAACTATGATTTCACCCTTTGATTTACGCATAACCATATTCCTTGAACTGGTGTTTCCCATCTCCGTTTCATTTCTAATTAGATGAAATTTTTTGTTCTTCCCGAATCTTTTTTTCAAGAATTCGTATGTTCCATCTGTTGAAGCGTCATCCACTACCCATACATCAAAATTGGGATAATTCTGCTCTAAAATGCTCTCCAAACACTCAGTGACATCGTTTTTTCTGTTAAATGCGCACAGAATAACGGAAACGGATAACGCCATGTGGGAAATCTCCTTAAGCCGATTAAAAATTCTACTTTGCTACTTACTTATAATAATCTTTAAACCTTTTTCTTATTTCGTATAGAAAAGTAAATTTATGGGATTTGATATGTAGAATAAGGTCCTCTGTTTAAACTAAATTAAGGATTTTATCATATTTTCTTTAATTTGGTGTTTATTGTAGTTGCCGAAAATATAAAAACGATTGCATAAGGGTAGTTTATAATGGATATGTCGGTGATTGTTCTGACCTTTAACAGGAAAGATGATGTTTTGGATTGTGTAGAAAGTGTAATTCATCAAGATTTCGAAGATGATTACGAAATTATTGTTATTGATAATTGGTCTGAAGATGGAACCTTTGAGGAATTAAAATCGAAATTTTCTGATTTTTCAAGTGTTAAAATTGTGAGGCCGTCTAAGAGGATAGGAATAGCGGCTGCTAGAAATTATGGGCTTCAACTAGCTAATGGGCGATTAGTTGCATTTATTGATGATGATTGTATTGCAACCAGATCTTGGTTAAATGAAACTAAAAGTGCTTTTAAAGATGAAAGTGTTGGATGTGTTGGGGGAAGAATAAGTTTACTAACTGTGGGCATTGAAAAGCCTAGCTGGATTGGAAAGGACATTTACGGAATTCTGGGCATTACAAGTTGGGGAGAAAAAAATAAAGATATATATTTTCCAATTGGTGGAAATTTGGCAATTAGAAAGGATTTAGCGCTGAAAATTGGGGGATTTAAAGAGCAGCTGGGGCCTCGTGGTGTCAAGGTTTTTGGTGAGGAGATCAGTATAAGTAATAGAGTGCGAGGCTCGGGATATAGAGTTGTTTATGCTCCAAGAGCGGAGGTTCTGCATAAAATTTGGAAGGAGCGCATAGATCTTGAGGATCTAATCAAAAGAGCTTATATGATAAGTGTGGGTGATTACTATCTTTACGGTAGAAGTCTTAGTAAAATTGTAATCAATATGGGAATTTTGCTGGCCTCTTTATATGGATACTTGGTGTTTTGGAGATCAAATCTCTTGTGCCACTTCTTCTATGCGGCGGGTTATCTTGTTCCCGCTCTTTTCAGAAAAGAACCGCTGAAAATGCTAGAAAACATGACAAAAATTTGGAGAACAACCATAAGGAGAAAGTAAATTTGATAAACCTGCCTTGGATGCTCATTTTGGTTTATATTCTAATAGGAATAATTCTATGGATAATACCTTTGATTAACCTGTTTACTGCTTTTGTTTCTCTTTTTAGAAAAAGAAGCAAAGTATATTCAAAAAAGGATTTACCTACAGTTACAGTGATTGTTCCTTCCTATAACGAGGAGAAGAGCGTTGAACGTGTTCTAAACGGATTACATGATTTAAACTATCCCCGGAATAAAATGGAGTTTGTATTTGTTGATGACTCAACTGATAATACCTTCAAAATTATTGAGAAAGCTACAAAAGATTGGGAGAATGCGAAGAGAATAAAACATGAGAAGCGTTTTACAAAGGCTTACGGTTTAAACGAGGCATTATCGGTGTCGAAGGGAGAATTAGTGGTAGTATATGATGCCGATTGCAGCATTGACGCCGATTCCATAATAAATTTGGTAAAATATTTTGATAATCCTAAGGTTGTTGCTGTCCAAGGTAGATATGAGGCTGAAAAGCGTAACTTTCTCAGTCGGATAGTTGATCTTGAGTACACTCTATGGCAAGGAGGACAATTGGTCGCCACTCCCGTTCTGATCGGTTACAACTATGCTGTGAGGCGCTCCTATCTTGAAAAAACCGGGGGCTGGATTCCCGAAATGCTGGCTGAGGATCATGAGTTGTGGTACAGAATTTATGTTGACGGTTATAGAATAGTATACACGGACGAGCCGGGGGTAAAAGTGCTCGAACCCACTTTTTTCAAGGACTTTGTTCGACAGAGAAGAAGGTGGAGTAGAGGCTCAGACCAGGCCACCGCCAAGTATAGCCATATGGGTCTGAAAATGTTTCCGGAACCTCGAATACTCAACTTTTTATCTTTCTCCTCCAGATATATTGCTCCCTCACTGAACGCAGTGTGCCTAAGTTTGCTGCCAATTTCCCTTGTTCTTGGCATATTTTACCCTCAGTTTTTACCTTTCTTTTTTATTCTTTTGGGGCCGATTCTTTTGATTGGCTTAGGTACCCTTATTTTTTGTTTAAGACTTGGAAAGCCCGGTGCCTGGTTGTATTTAGCACCTTTATCTTTTCTGGTTCTTTACCAGAATATTTTGTTCTTCAGGGTTAGAAAAAAGGAGATAGAGTGGGAAAAAACTCAAAAATAAAAGAGGGTATGTGATTAGTACTTATTAAGGCTATGATAGGTGCGTCCAATTGAAGACTTAATTAAATAGACTAATCCGGTGTTTGGCTGTAGTTTTTGGAGGTTCGTAACTTGCCTAAGGTTAGTTTGTTGAAAGTGAATGATGTAGAAGATACTGTTAGGAAGGGAATTGATCTAATCGGCGGAATAGATGTAGATCAGGGTGACCAAATAGTAATCAAACCGAACGTCGCATACCACAAGGACCTTTATGGTAATATAAACACAGATTTACGCGTTCTTGACGCTGTCATTCGGGTAGCTAAGGAGCACTCGAACAATGTGTTGGTTGTGGAAACCGACAGTACCTCTAATCCTGCAGAGATAAGAATGGAGCAGAGTGGAACAATGGGTATTGTACGAAAAAACGATGTTTCATTTCTCAATCTCAGTAACGATGAAATTGTAGAGGTGGAAATAAAAAATGGAAGAATCCGCCTACCAAAAACCGTGCTGGACGCTCCTTATTTCATAAATGTACCAAAACTAAAGACGCACGAACTCACAGTAATCACAGTGGCACTCAAAAACCTATACGGTTTACTCCCTGAAAAAAGTAAAGCCGCTTTTTATCATCCTATACTAGAAGAAATAATTCCACTGATAAACCTAGCTGTAAAACAGGATCTCATTGTAGTGGATGGAATAATAGGAATGGAGGGTAGAGGTCCCATAGTGGGCACTCCTGTTGAGATGAATGTGATACTTTGCGGCAGGGATCCGGTTACCGTGGACTCCGTTGCAGCGTACATAATGGGCTTTAAACCCGAAAAAATCAAGACTATCATTAGAACTCATCAGGGCGGAATAGGTGAAATCGACCTCTCAAAAATCGAAATAGTGGGAGAAAAACCCAAATCAGTAACCAAAAAGTTTAGAGGACCAGAAATATCAATCATGGGAATAGCAAAAGATGGCACGACTACGTTAAGGATATTGTTTCTGCCCAGTAAGAGTACAAGGATTCCGGGAGTTAAAGAAGTAGGAATTGGAGTGATTGGAGCAGGTAAAATTGCTGAATTGCTACACTTCCCAGGCTACAGCAAACTTGAAAACGTGAGACTAGTCGCCGTCGCAGATCCCAACGAAGAAAGACTTCTTGAAATCCAAAAGAAGTTTATTATTAGAGAAGTCTACACCGATTACCATGATCTTTTGGCCAATAAGAAAATAGACGCGGTTTCCATATGCACCCCCCCAGAACTCCATAAAATCATGACTATCGAAGCCCTGGAAAATAGAAAACATGTCTTGTGCGAAAAACCCCTCGCAACCAGCTCCGATGATTGCTACGAAGTCATAGAAGCCCTCAACGGAACAAAGAAATTCGTGATGCCCGCCTTCAATTACCGTTTCACACCAAGCGTAAGACTGGCAAACGAGATCATATCACGCGGAAAACTCGGAGACCTAAAAGAAATAAAAGTTCTCTTCAAAAGCGACCAGAGAACCTGGAAATCCGTAACCCCATTCCGATTCAAAGAAAAAACCGGCGTTATATCCGACCTAGGGCCTCACTCCATCGACATGCTAAGATTCCTATGTGGAGAAATCGAAAAAGTAAAGGAAGCCGAGGCTATTGCTGAAAGGTACTTTGTGTATGATAACGCAGATTTGACTTTTACCATGGAAAATGGGGCATCGGCGAACATTGAATTGAGTTGGTTTGGGGACAGCATAATTCCCTCATTTCCCTGGGAAATAAAAGGTAAGAAAGCCTCCCTAAAATTAGACATTCTAAGATCTCCCTTTTCTGTAAAATTAAGAAGAAAGGGTGAAAAAAGAGAGAGGAAGTACGCTCTGGAGCCGATATTTACCACTCTAATGAGCCTCTTAACCGCGGCGGTTCGTCGAACTCATGTTTCCTATTTCGCTGAGATTGATTACTTCGTGCAGTGTGTAGCGAATAATGCTCGTCCGCAAGTTACTGTGCAGGACGGAGCCCGTTGTGTTGAAGTTATGGAGGAAATTGCGAAGAAACTTTAATAATCTGGAGAAGAATTTTTAAATCGGAGAATTATTTGAGTTTAACCTCGCGTAATTTATGTTCTTTTTCTATTTCTTCCTCAATGATTGATTTTACTATTTCTTGGGGTTTGTATCCTATTAAAATTCGGTTTTTGTTTATGACTATTGCGGGTAATAGGTTTATTTTGTATTTTTCTATTTCTTTCTTTACTTTGGGGTCGAAAATGTTGCTTATTTTCCATTCTACTTCTTTGATTGGTTTTTTCATTAGGGGGTTTACTACGATTTTCATGTAGTTTTTGCATTCGATTGAATTTGGGTTGTGAAAATATTCCACAATTATTCGAATACTTGGTGTATATATTTTTTTACTCATTATTCCACTGCCCTATGCTCTCATATTTCCAATTTTATTATTAAAATGTCTAAATCCATAAGGTTTGTTTAAGTAAAATTGAATGTGGTTTTTTAGTTTTGTCCACAAAAACGAGACCATTTTTCTCCAATTCTTTAACGTATTCTCTTACTTTGGGTTTGCTGAGTGAGAGTTGTTGGGAAATTTCTGTGTAATCCAAAGCCTTTTCCTTTTCTAGTAGAATGAGAATCTGGTACTTTTTATCTTGGCTTAACACTTTCTTTATCCAGTTTTTTCTAGCGTTCTCGTTTTCTTCAAGGGTTTTTATGCGGTTCTCAAGGTTTTGGACATATTTGCTAATTTTGTAATCCATGGCATCCTTTTTCACTGATGTGGTAATTCTTTCAGCTAATATTTCGGATTCGCGAACATCCTTTAGACTCCCTAAGGATATTTGGATTTGTTTTACTGCTTCTACAGAAATTTTGTCCACTATTTGGTTTAGGAGATCTATCATTAATCCCTGTAAGCGTGAGAGAATTCTATTCATTTCAATATTGCTAAAGCTTGTTTTTTCGCTGCTGAAAAGTTCTCTGCGCAGTCTTTCGAAAAAAGAATTCACTTCAAACTCAAAGCTTCCCTGAGCGCTTTGAATATCTGCCACGAGGCGGATTGCACTTCTTCTTAGGCGTTCGTTCTCCTCACTCATAGAGCAACTCTCCGATTTCACTCTTATTGTTTTAATTATTCTATAGTTTTAATAAAATATCAAGCTTATTGTTGCTGACCAGATAAACATATCGTATTCAAAATTTAATTTAAGTATCAAATTAATTATAGAAATAGGTTAATGGAATTGGATTTATTTCTTTAAATGCAGTTCTAAATATAGACGAAAAATGGTGAACGTGATGAAAGTTAATTTGCTGATTACGGGGCTTCCAGGAGTTGGAAAAAGCAGCTTAATTAATAAAGTAATTGAGGAGGCTCGGTTGCGTAACTTTAAGGTGGGGGGTATTCTTACTCCTGAAGTAAGGTCTGGGACGCAAGGAAAAAATGTTCGCATAGGTTTTCTTATAGTTAATCTTCTAACTGGAGAAAAGGATTTTTTAGCTAAGGTTGGCGTGAAAAGTCGGTATAGCGTCAGTAAATATGGTGTGATTAAGGAGAGTATCAAAAATATTGGGGTTAAGGCTATATTTCAAGCGGTTGAAGAAGCAGATTTAATCATAATTGATGAGATTGGTAAAATGGAATTATTTGCATCAGAATTTGTGGTTGCGGTACGTGAGGCTTTTAACTCTTCTAAACCTGTATTGGGTACAATCGGGAAAAATATTCAGCACTCCTTTGTTAATGAGATCCGGAGAAGGGAAGATGTGAAAATACTCAACTTAACAAGAGACAACAGAGACGCGATTTATCAAAAAGTGTTCAATGAAATTATGGCAGTGATCTAAACATAAATTTGAAAATTAACCATATTGAAACAGTTTAATGATAGAAGATTTAACTACATCTTGGTGGAAGTCTAATTTTTTAATAATAATCTTAGATGATGTTGCTCCTTCACTACAGTAGAAACATTTATGGATTCCATTCCCTCAACAAGGTGTACTCGGGAATTTTAGTTTGAATATGATAAATTTCCGAAATATATGTTTGTAATTCTATAATAAAATTATTAAATTTAAAAAACGGGACAATAGGAACTTGTTCAAAAAAATTAATTTCTTCGGGCAATAATGTTACAATTAAGGGTATTATATTTGCATTTTTCCATTCCATTATTCTTAATTTTGCAATGTATCTGGGCAATTCTCTGAAGAGTGCTTCTACTCTCTCGATTTGTTTTTTACATGCTTTTTTTAGGGCGTGGCTCTTACCAGATTTTTTGTAATGTTTGGAATCAACACATAATATTAAGGGTTTTTTTAAACCTATTATGTCTACTTCGTATCTTTTCTGATTGTGTTTGAGTCTAAAATTTTGGATACACAGATAATTATTTTTTTCTAATACGTTTGTTGTAAAGGTTTCAAATTCTTTCCAAGTTAGTATTTTACAAACCTTTTCTATTTCCTCACCATGTTCTAAGGCGATTAGGGATATCTGAAGTTTAGACTCCAAATCAAATGTGATACTTTGTTCAGCAGGATCATTATATCCTTTGGTGGTTAAAAATTTAAAGAGATCTGGATCCCCAACCATATCTCTGAACTCCTTTATATTGAAGGTCTCAATATCTCTCAGCTTCTTTAAAATTGTGATGATGGTTTCTACTTTTTTATTCATGTAAAGTTTTCTCCATCCATTACCTGAAATATCATAAGAAAAAAATTCGGTTATAACGATTTCTAAAAATAATTAGACAAGTTGATTTCAATAAACCTTTGGGATCTTAAAATAATTTACTTTAAAAAGAGATTTCTAATTTCTCTGGCAGCCAGATTTATTATTCTATTATAATATCTAGTTGAGGGAGGTATCAAAGCCGACAGAATGAATGATTCGTTTGGGGAAATATCAACTGCTTTGAAAACCACTTTTCCCCCGGTACATCTTATTAGTACATCTCTTAAATCTCCTAGTCCCAATTCGCTTTTTGTTCTCTTAGCTGCGGAGAATGCAAAGGAAGCCATTGCGGCTGCAATTCTTTTATCAAATTCTGGCGACTCTGCAGACGCTATCACAAAGCCTTCAATAGAGGAGACAACGCAAGCTTTTAAAGAGCCTTCTTTCGTTATTCTCTCCAAAATATTTTGAAGACTTTCAAGTCTAGACATTTCCTGCAAAAGGCAGTCCTCACTTTTTAATCGTTTTAGTCTCACTCTTAATATAAGATTGTGACCAATTAAAGTTTTTTCAGATTAAAAGCATATTATATATTAATTGTTCTGTATTATTT
>NZ_JBRAKS010000012.1:0-25833 GCF_052745115.1 Candidatus Jordarchaeum sp. | reverse complement strand
CAGAACCCACACCGCCCCCATTCGAACGTATTCGTCTTCGTCTTTTAGGGCGGGGATGATGATTTCTTGCGCGTTCTCTCCACATATATCTAAAATGGCTATCATCACCGGGTCCTCCATGTCTGGGTCGTCAAAAAGCTGCCTGAGTATAGGTTTCACCGCCCTCTCGTCTCCGAGTTCCTTGAGAGCATGTATTATTTTGTATCTCACCATATATGGGCTTTCTTCTAGTGCGTTTATGAGTGGTTCAACCGCTCTCCGGTCACCTTTTTTCCCAGAGCATCAGCTGCATTTCTTCGAACGCTCGAATCCTTATCTTTTAGGGCTTGGATTAGAAGGTCCACTGCTCTGGGATCATTTAGTTCTTCGAGTTCTTTTACTGCTTTTCTTCGGGTTTGCCGTTTTTCATCCTTTAGTGCTTGTTGGAGCTGTTGTAGTTTTTGGCTTTTTTCATCTGTTTCCATATTTTCCATATTCCCCTAAGTGATTGGTAGAGGGGCTCAAATAATTATCTTTTGCTTTTCTTAATATATTCACTAAAATGATCTGCTTTTCCATAGTAATCCATATGGAAAAAAGTTTTTAGATCACTCTATCGGATCCAAAATTTGGGATGAAAAAGGTGTGTTTTTTATATGTACATGTCTTCTCTTGGTTCGCGTCTCATTACGGTGTCTTCTTGTTGTTTGATTATTTTTTCGATTTCTTCTTCTATTTCGTGTGCGTCTCTTATTAGTTCTGTGGTGGGTATGTTGTATCCGTGTAGTTTGTTGATTTTTTCTATGGCGGTGGCTGCTGCTCGGGGGTCGGGTCTTCCTCTTTGGGCGAATGAGAGTATGGCGAGGGCGGGGAAGTTTTCTATTTCTAGGGCGGTGAGCATTAGTGCTAGGGGGCCGAAGACCTGTAGTCCTTCTTCTAGGAGGGGGAGTTTGTTTTCTTGTGCTTTTTTGAGCATTGTAGTTGTGGGTACTACTCTGCAGTCTTCTTCTCCGGTTTTGAACTGGTTGTCTAGTCCGCCTATTAGTATTGCTTCTTTTAGTTTGTGGTCTATTATCCATTGTGTTACTTTTTGTGTGAATTTTCTCTGTTCTGCACGGTATGGTAGCATTCTGGGGAATAGTATGACTAGATTTTCGTTTTTGAAGATTTCAAAGGGGAGGGTTAATCGGAAGTTCTCTAGGCTGGTTATAGGTGGGAAAAGGGGGGTTTCTATATAACCTATTCGTTCAGCTTGTAGGGTTTTAGTTAAATGCCTGACGGCTATGTAGCCGGTTTCGCCGATGATGCTGTGAAAGCCGGTTATAAAAATACAGTCTTTCAGATCTATGTTTTCTTTGGTCTTTATTTCGATGCTCAAATTTTTTCACCTATTTTATGAAATTCCATAAAATTTTCTAAAATGTGGTTTTTACTGGTTGACAATCCCTTATTTTTAAAAGAGGATTGTTGGAGATAACTAGTTTGATCAGTATTATGCTCATATGAGGTTGCGATGAATAGTTAAGGGTTCGGGATTTGTGAGAGAATAGAGTTTCTAAATTTAAAAAAGGTTTCTCACGGAATGTTTTTATAGTTCTCTGAGATATGTGAAACTTGTAAGAAGAAACACAGGTTCTTTGATGGTTATTCACCGGCATTTTGGTATAAGAAATGATGAATGGTTTGGAAACCAGTTTCTTCTATTTTATGCAGTATTTGTCGGGGAACCGGCCAACCTACAAATAGAACACGTGATCTTCGATTGTTAGATTCAAAGTTAATTTGAAACAGGTAATATACGGAGGTTACTCTAATGCAAATCACATTTTTAGGCGGATGCCAGGCGGTCGGTGGTTCAGGAATTTTCGTAAATGCTGGCGAGAGTAGAATTCTGGCAGATTACGGAATTTATATGAATCGTCGTAATGAACCAAAATTTCCTCTTCCGCCCCCCGAGGAAGTTGATGCCGCATTTATGACGCATGCGCATCTTGATCATTCTGGGGCTTTCCCCAAACTTTACGCTTCGGATGATTTTCCACTTTATTTGACACCACCCACGTATGATTTTATTAATCTTCTTTATGATGATATGTTTAGATTGCAGAGATTCCCTTTTGGTAAGGAAGAGAAGAGAAAAACCTTGAAGAATAGTGTTCCCGTAAATTATGGTCAAAATATATCCCTGAACCATGATTGTAAAATCACCTTTTTGAATGCGGGACATATTCCGGGAAGTTACTCTTTGTTAATAGAGGCGGAAGGAAAAAGACTGCTCTACACATCCGACTTTAACACCATTAAAACCCAATTATTGGAAGACGCCAACTTTGGCCATTTAAAACTGGACGCATTAATATTGGAAAGTACATATGCACTTGAAACTCATCCAAACAGAGCAACTACAGAGAAGCAGTTTATAAGCACAGTTAATAAAACTCTACAAGACGGGGGAATCGTTTTGGTGCCCGCATTTGCCGTGGCACGCTCCCAAGAAATATTATGCCTACTTCATAAGAACCTTATGGATTACCCCATTACATTAGACGGCATGGCTAGAGGTGCAAGTAGAATAATGACACAATATCCTGACTACGTTAGAGATTATGAACTCCTACTAAAATCACTAAGCTCATGCCATTGGGTAAAAGACAATAGGGATAGAGTTAATGCAATATTTACTCCGGGAATTATTGTATCCACTGCGGGTATGCTGCAGGGCGGCCCCATAGATCACTACATTAATATATTAGCGGAGGAGCCAAATAACGCCGTACTCCTCGTTAGTTTTCAAGTTCCAGGAACCCCCGGGAGAACGCTCCTAGAAACAGGAAAGTACCCTATAGAGGGAAAAATGGGCAAAGTAAATTCACTAGTTAAATTCTTCAACTTTTCATCCCACTCGGATAGACCTCAACTATTTAACACAATTGAATCGCTAAAACGCAACTCGAATCCTACAGTTTTCTTGGTTCATGGTGAGAAGAAAGTATGCACCACATTTAGAGAAGAAGTAGAAGAAGAATTTAAACTAGAAACCTTCTGTCCCAAAAATGGAGAAACATTCATAATTTAAAATAGCTATAAAGTATGGATTATATCTAAATTTTCCCTTCTTGTGCCGTCCTATCCCAGAGATTAGTTTTTTCGGAGTTTCTATTTTTTAATTCAAAGTGCACAGAACGGAGCGCTATATAGCCCACTTTTTATAATCCACAAAAATTATGCGCAAAATAATGGATTTCATAATTTTAATTAAAAATGATTAGTAAACCATAAGTAGATTATATCAGAATTTCGACATACGGTATACAATATTTTATGGAAGAGAAACTTAACGGGGTTTGATTTTTCTCGCTTCTCTCTCAGTTTCCCTGAGCATTAGTATGTCTCCCTTTCTTACGGGACCTTTTACGTTACGTGTGAGGATACGGCCCTTATCTCGTCCCTCAAGAATACGTACTTTTACTTGGATGATCTCTCCGGTTACGCCTGTTCGGGCAACCACAGTTATTACTTCTGAGGGTATAGATAATTCTTCGGCGCTCATTTTGATCATTCTCTAAAACTTTCATTAGAAATGGAGAATGCGTAAAGCCTTTAAAACTTTTGCTATTAGCAGTTCTTAAAGGTCAGAGAAAATTTGTTTAGTATGATTACTTTATCTTGCAATCAGAAAGATTCTTATATTCCAGTAGGTAAAGGGATTCGAGTAACAATTATTCTAAGGAGATTGAAGATGGTAAAAAAGTATAACTGCTCGTTCTGTGGAGAGGAAATAGAAACTGGAACCGGCATTCAATATGTTCGCAGAGACGGTTCATCTCTATACTTCTGCTCGAGCAAATGCAGAAAGAATCTTCTTGTTCTGAAGAGAAAACCAAGAAAATTCAAATGGACTCAGTCCTACCAAAAACAATAAATTAATAGAAACTACTTTTTAAAAAATATTTTAGACCGTTAATTTAGAAAAAAGAGTTTTGAGCAGTTAGGTTTCTAAAACTGCTTCAATAATCGCGTCTCTAAGCAGATTCAGGTTTTTCTTATTTTGGTATGGATTCTCTTTTATAAGATATTCTCCGATTTGCTGTTTAGCAATATTTAGTAGACTGGTGTTTTCTGAAAGTTTTTTACAAACTTCTCTAAGTTTAGGTGTAAAATCTGCCCCTATTTTAGGCGTCCATTCGGAAACATATTTTTGAGCGTTCTTAAGACCTTCACTCTTACTAAGTAACGTTTCACTTGTCCAGAGTGTTATTTCTCTTTTCGAGCTCTCACTAGAATCTGAAGCATGAATGACATTAATTCCCCCCCAAATTCCATACTTGCCTCTAATGGTATTAGCCTCCGCTTTATTAGCCATAGTAGCCCCAGCCATTTCGCGAATCTTATGAATTATTCCGTCTCCACTAACCACCATTGCAACTATGGGAGATAATATAATGTATTCCTTTAATCTAGGAAAAAAGGGCTTCCCCTTATGCTCCGCATAATGTTTTTCAGCAAGATCTTCAGAAACTTGTAATTCCAAAAAATTGTTGACTTCAAAACCTTCCTTTAAAAATTGTTCCAAGACACGTACACCGACCACTCTTCGTAGCACAGCATCAGGTTTTAAAAGAATCAAACTTTGCTCCATAGAACGAACCTCTGTAGAAATGAAAATTAAATCAGTTTTTAATTTTTATCAAAATTTCTTAGAAAATTAAGACATAAAAGTATTAGACTGTTACTTTTTTAATTGCAGTAAACTTAGTGCAACAGCTGCGGTTGCTGGATGAACATCTTCATACTCGGCTAGAATTATCATAACCCCGTGAGCATCTTTAGGATGATACATAGCTTCTTTTAGTGCTCCTAGATCAAGTTTTCCCACGTTTCGAAGACCTTTCTTCTCAAGTTCCTTAGACGCCTCTTCAATATTTGAAACTTTAAAAACAATGGCGTAGAGGCCTTCACCTCTTTTTTCCACAAATTTTCCCACTGGTGAGTCAAGCTGAGTTGCCTCCATTAATTCTATTCCAGAAGAACTGTAGGCGGCTCTAACGAGTTGCTCACCCGAAGATCCTGTCGGATCGAATTTGATGCCCAAAAGATAAGAAAAGAATTTCATTGATTCATCCAGATTTTTTACAGCTATAACCACTCTATCTATTCTATCAATTTTCATAAATTATCACCTTTCAACGCTTGGCACCATAAAAATTTTAGCATTGTTCATAATACTTGAATGCTTAATTAATTTTAATTTACCTCCAATAGTATTAGTATAGATTACTTCCTTTAAGAAGTCATTTACTTAGATTAAAGATAATTAATTGAATAACTTTTAAAAAACAATTAAGCTTATGTTTATGCAAAACTCAAACTTCTCCCTGAAGCGTGGAGTATAGCAAAAACGGCAACTCTATTAACGAATCTCTGACCAGTTTCTTAGTTAAATTAGAAATAATAAAACAATTCCAAACTTTTTATAAGTTATGGGGATGTCTTGAAATCGCTCATTTCTTTAGTACAAGTCCATCTTGATTGGGAGAAGTCATTTTGTAAAAATTTGGAAAAATGCTTGTTACAATGCATAAAAGGAGGATAAAGGAGGCGGAAAAATGAAAGTTAATAACCTATCATTTGTTATCGGCGGCGAAGCAGGAGCTGGCATTAACCTTGCTGGCTTTTTACTCGGAAAGAGTTGTGTTAGAGGAGGACTCAACGTTTTCGGAACAATCGACTATCAATCATTAATACGAGGAGGACATAACGCATATTATGCGACAGTAAGTGAGGAGGAAGTATTCTCACAGAGTGGATACATAGACCTTCTTCTGGCGCTTAACGAGGAAACAATATACATTCACAAACATGAGTTCGTTGAAGGAGCTGGTATAGTGTACGACGGGGA
The DNA here is from genome assembly GCF_052745115.1 of Candidatus Jordarchaeum sp. Lineage (NCBI taxonomy): Archaea > Promethearchaeati > Candidatus Jordarchaeia > Candidatus Jordarchaeales > Candidatus Jordarchaeaceae > Candidatus Jordarchaeum > Candidatus Jordarchaeum sp. The sequence goes on along the minus strand of NZ_JBRAKS010000012.1, from coordinate 19,955 downwards.
GAGCATAGATATTTCCTCAGAAAAACTGGGCGTTAAAAGTGTGAGATTTTACTCTGTACCGCTTGGAAGAATAGTTAAGGAGTTGAAGGGGGCACCAGTAATGAGGAACACGGTAGCCATCGGAGCGGCTATATCTCTTATCAACTATGATTTGGAATTGGTAAATGAGCTCATTAGGGAAACCTCAGGAAAAGAGGAAAAAAGGTTAGAACTGAATTTAGCCGCTGCAAAAGAGGGATATGAATACGCTGAACAGAACTATAAAAATGATTTTGACAGGAAACTAGAAGTGGTGAGTAGAACCAGAAATAGAATGTTTCTTACTGGTAGCGAAGCCGTAGGATTGGGCGCAATTAAGGCAGGATGTAAATTTTATGCAGCTTATCCAAACTGAGTAAGATTATTGCTCAGGGAGAATGACCCCCGCTAGTCCCTTGCTTCACTATCTTGCGGCTCGTCAAAGAGACAAGGATATTGTTGTTGTGCAGTCTGAGAGTGAGCTGGCTGCTATCAACATGGTAGATGGAGCTTGTTTTGCCGGTGTTAGAGCCATGACCGGAACCTCAGGTGGTGGATTCTGCCTAATGACGGAAGGATTTGGTCTTGCAGGTATGAGCGAATCACACGCTGTTCTTATGTTGGCACAAAGGCCAGGACCCAGTACGGGTTTACCGACTTATACTGCTCAAGGAGATCTAAGATTTGCGATACATGCTTCTCAGGGAGAATTTCCCAGACTAGTGATAGCGCCGGGCGATGTTGATGAGTGTTTCTACAATACAATAGAAGCGTTTAATCTAGCGGAGATATATCAAATTCCTGTTATATTGATAACTGATAAACAATTGGGTGAGAGTCACAAGTCGACAAGAATCTTTGACACGAGTAAAGTTTCCGTAAATAGGGGTAAATTATTCCTAGGGGATGACTACAAAGATGAAGGTGAATATAAGAGGTACAAATTTACCGAAGATGGGGTGTCTCCCAGAGTTCTACCTTCAACAAAAGGGGCTATTGTAAAGTATTCTAGTTATGAACATGATGAATTCGGAGTAACGACTGAGGATCCGGAGTTAACAACCTTGATGAATGATAAAAGATTTAGAAAACTTAAATTTCTTAATAAAGAGCTTGAGAGCATGGAAACGGTAAAGGTTCATGGAGATAGATATGCGGATCTCACAGTTATTGGATGGGGATCCACGAAAGGCGCAATATTAGAGGCGATGAAGCTACTCAAGAAGGAGCAATTTAAGATTAATTATCTTCAGATAATTTATCTATCCCCATTCCCCAAGAAGAAGGTTGAAAATGTCTTGGAGTCAGCAAAAAAGACAATAGCTGTTGAAAACAACAAGACTGGACAGCTAGTTAGCCTCATTAAAGAAAATAACTTCATAGACGTCGATCACAAGATTCTGAAATACGATGGAAGACCTTTCAGTCCAGAGATGTTGGCAGAGAGCATAATGGAGGTGGCCTAATAATGGTTTCAGCAGAAGAATTGAAAACATACGCAAAAGTAACATGGTGTCCGGGTTGTGGAAACTTTGGAATATACGCCTCTTTGAGAAGAGCCTTATCTGAGCTGGAGCTAGCGCCTGGGATGGTGGCATTAGTTTCGGGGATAGGTTGCCATGCCAAAATAGTAGATTATGTGAATACGAATAGTTTCTACGTTATCCATGGTAGAGTTTTACCAGTAGCCACCGCAATAAAACTGGCAAATCATAAGCTTACAGTTATTGGTCATGCAGGAGATGGAGATGGATATGGTATCGGTATCGGGCATCTGAGCCATACCTGTAGAAGGAACATTAATATTACGTATATAGTTCACAACAACATGGTCTACGGGTTAACAACAGGTCAAACCGCACCAACTAGTCAACAGGGTTACGTGTCTAAAACATCACCGTATGGGGAATTGGCACTACCAATAAATCCAATTGCACACGCGTTAGCTAGTGATGCAACAATGGTGGCTAGAGGATTCGCTGGAGATCCTAAACATCTGACAGAACTCATAAAGGAATGTATAAGGCATAAGGGGTTCGCCTTGCTCGACGTGCTTCAGCCGTGTGTTACCTTTAATCGCATAAATACATACGATTTCTACAGAAAGAGGGTGTACAAATTAGAAGAAGAGAAACATGATTACACCGATAGGATGAAAGCCTACGATAAAGCCTATGAATGGGGTGACAAAATACCAATAGGTACCTTCTATAAGGTTGAAAGACCTGCCTATCATGAGGGATTACCACAAATAGCCAAAACCCCTCTAAGCAGACAAAAAATAGAAGACGTAGACATATCTGATTTGATGAACAGCTTCACGTGAGAAAAATTAACTCTTGATTAAAAAGGACAAGTACCCTATTCTTTTTATTATTCCACTAAAATTTTAAGGTGCTACAAAATGGAAATAAAATTAGTTATTGATGGGAAAGAAATTGAAATGAATGAATACGTTAGAAGTGTATTTTTTGAAGTATGTAGTGGCTTGTTAAGAACACTCAGAGGAATAGGTGATTGGAAGAGACTTGAAATTCAGATCAAAAAATAAGTAGATAAAAGTACATACAGGATTCGAAGCTTAGGTTTATACGTCCTTTACTCCATCTTCTTCTATTGCAAAGATTACTTCAGCCTCAGGTAGGTAGGGGCTATCGACGAGGCGGGCTATTCTTTGATTTCCTCTACTTTTTCGTAAATAAACTCTCGTGGTACAATTGTGAGCAACTATATGGCCACCTACGGGTGCTGTGGGATCTCCGAAGAAAGCATCTGGTTTTGCCATAACCTGGTTTGCAACCACAACGCCCAAGTTGTATAGTTCGGAAAGTTTTAATAATGTATGAAGATGCTTGTTCAATTTTTGCTGACGCTCAGCCAACATACCACGCCCTATGTACTCCGCCCTAAAGTAACCAATAATGCTATCTACAATAATTAGTTTAATATTTTTACCCTTCTCGATAAGTTCACCTATGTTCTGGGAGAGGTAAAGTTGGTGATCCGAGTTGTAGGCTCGAGCAAAAATAACATTTTTTAAAACCTCTTTTGGCTCTAGAGCAAATCTTTCAGCTATAGAAATCAATCGTTCAGGTCTAAAAGTGCCTTCAGTATCAATGTAAATTGCTTCTCCACCTAGTCCTCCCAATTCTTCAGGCAACTGAACAGTTACAGAGATTTGGTGACATATCTGAGTTTTGCCAGTTCGGAATTCTCCAAAAAGTTCGGTTATTCCTCTGGTTTCAATACCTCCACCTAATAATTGATCCAGATTTTTGGTTCCCGTGGTGATCTGAGATACGCTTTTCCTTTGAGTGAGATATTCTTGGGCAGATATGAAGCCGATATTCAGTTTTTCCCTCGCTGCTTCAATAATTCTGGTAGCAGTTGACTCCCCAATATCCGCGGCCATTGCCAATTCTTTTGGTGTTGCAATTGCCACCGCCTCGGGAGTTCTAAAACCACCCTCACTTAACTTTTTAGATATCGCTGGACCAATTCCGGGAAGATCTTCAAGTGACAATAAGCTACTCAATCAGACCATTCTCCAACATCATGCTTTGGTTCTAATTTGATGGGGGGGTTGAGAGAGGATGTTAAAAAAAGCGCTTTTTTCAAGCGTGAAAAGTGGCATATGTGTGGACGATACGTGAAGCGCCCCTTGTTGTGGGGGATGTTCTGGCGGACAGAGAGGTTAGGGGACGCCTTATTTTGCTCAGGGTCTTTTGGGGAGGGGTGGTCATTACATATCACATCTCTGAACCGCATCGGATTCTAAACATCCTCTCTCTTATAGGTGTAATACAATTTTATTATTGTTTAACAGATTAATAACTAGATGTGTAAGTGTTATTTCCAGTGTTTCCAGTGTTTCTAATGTTTCATAAAAGTTGTTAGGAAAAACTAAAAAATAATGTTCAGTCAATTAATTTTCCATAAACCAAATTTTGCTTTAAATTCTGGCAATTTTGCAAGCTTTGAATTTTAGAAGTTTTTGAAATTAAAATAAAAAATTGTTTGGGTACCATTTTAAAATGGTCTAATTATTATTCAACTACTTTGTATACGATGTCGTTTGGTCTTACGCGGTCTTTCACCTTAATGCCGATAGAATCCCCGGCTCTTGCTTTTTCAATAGACTCTTTTTCTATCTGCATGCTTTCAACTTTTTGTTTAAGGTCTGTTGTAGCTCCTATTATTCGAATAGTATCTCCGATAGATAAATCTGAGTCAAGTTTTATCGCGGCTACTCCTACTTTTTTGAAGTAAGAGAAAACGGTTCCTACTTTTTTTTCGCTCATGAGACTTCATCCCCAAGTATAATTGAATTAATTAGACTAATATTTTTTCTTACTTAACTGATAGAAAGAGAACATGTTTTCTAAAAAATTATAGTTATTCATAATTTTTCGGGTAAGTCTTTTTCATCTTTCTTTTTTTTACTTCTGTTTTGAATTTTATCAAGTAGTTTTCTTATGGCTTCACTTATAATAAGTACGTCCCATAACATGGATTTTACCCCATTCCCTTCTTCAATATATAATACGAGGGGGGTACTTATTTTATTTTTGTATTTTTTTACCTTGATTGAAAATTTTCCAGATTTATTTGACTAAAAATTTTTTAAAAATTTAGGAGTTACGCAGTTGAGGGCTGTTTGTAGGTTAACTGGGCCTGTGGTGGAGTCAAACTCTCCTCTTTTGCCTTGGATTGGTGAAAAACAGAATTTTTAATACCCAACTATCAAAGAAAGAGCTAAAAAAGGCTGAAATATAAAAAGAAGGTAAACTCGAGTAATACCATCACCAACCACACACAAATACCCACCCAACTGCGTAAGTCCTAAAATTATTAAATCAAATTTTAAATACAGAAGTTTCAATACTCACATAATCCATTTAATAAGCATAGATCATAAATGCACTAATAATTATAGAAATAACAGTTTAATAATGAAATGGATCACCAGTAAAAGTAGAAAAAATTTTTGGAGAGTGTAAAGACTTTGTCATCTAAAAAGGAAAAAATAAAGGATTTAAAAAATATGTTGAAGGACTGGGTTGATTATGGAGAAAAAGCCAAAACAAAGGATGGTAAAAATTTAAACATCGATTTTGTTTCTAGTGCTGTTAAGGGAGCCATATCCAGAAAGGAGATAAGCAGTTTAGAACTTAAAAAAATGTTAAATGAGGTTCGTGCTGAAGAAGTAACGCCCTACGCCACTTGGGAAGGATTTGAAGAACGTTTGAAAAGATTTAATGCAATAAAAAGTAAATTAAAGTAATAAATTTTTCAAACAAACATTGTTAAAACCTAGTGTTATATGGAAAATAAATTTTCGTAAATGGCTTGATAAATTTTTATTCGCTTCTTTTTCTTATTAAACCCTGGGAAAAGAGGGTAATATTTAATTTTTAGAGGTTTATTTTTACCTTTTTATTTTATCTAATTTTTTCATATATAGGCTTACTAAGTCCTGTGTCCTAACACACACATCTTGAGCCAATACTGTATAGTCTAGTAAAGTTTTGAGATCAATATCAAACGACTTGTCGGCAACCATTTTTCCCATTGCAACTGCAACCGGTCCGTTATCCATTATTTTATCCGCCATTATTTTAACCGCATTTTCAAGCTCATTTTGAGGAACCACTTTGTTTACTAGTCCTATGCGCCAAGCCTCCTGTGCGTCAATAGGGTCTCCAGTAAGAATTAGTTCCTTTGCTCTACCCAGACCTATTACGCGTGGTAATCTTTGAGCCCCACCAAGATCAGGGATAATACCGTAGCACACCTCGGGAATACCGAAAACTGCGTTTTCGGAAGCTATTCTAATGTCACAGGCCAAGGCCAACTCTGTGCCTCCACCGAGAGCAATACCATTTACCGCAGCAATGGAAGGCTTTTCCATACTCCCTGGGATATTAATAGTTTCCTGTAAGGTTCTGAGGAAAGATCTAAGTTTAGAAATATTCTCCATTAGGGAGGAGCCTAGTAATGCGAAATCCAATCCAGCTGAGAAAGCTCTTCCGGTTCCAGTTATAACAAGAACTTTTACCTCATCGTCATCACGTACCAAGTTAAAATAATTGCGTAGCTTCTCGAATATTTCGATGTTAAGTGCGTTCAAGGTCTCAGGTCTATTCAAAATTATTTTGCCTATCCCATCGTATTTTTTAAATAATACCACATCTGAACTCATATCGCTCTACCTCAATTTCTTTAACATTGAAAGTACTCCATATGAAACATTGCCTGTATTAATCTTGAGTACGATTTGAATAAGAAGTAGAGGGTAACTTAATATAAGTTATGGATAAGAAAAGGAGTCTAAATCTTAGAGAGCACAATGTATAAGACATAAATTAAAAACGAGTCTTGTTAATGGTTTTTTGAATCTATTTTCTTCTTTTTCAAGAAAGTAAATTAATTTGTGTATAGGAGTTTAATTTAGAAAAGATTCTTAAAAGGTCTTAGTTTTAGCCTCTTTGGAATATTTTTACGTAAGGTCCTGGCGTAACTAATACATATTCATTCCCCAGTTGTGCAATGTCTCCCTGTATTTGGCGGCAAACTCCTCTCAACTGATCAACCGCTCTTTTAAGTTCATTGTTCGATTGCACTCTCTGAATAAACGGTCTGACGTATATGATGATGATATTTCCCGATTTTAGTTCCTCAGCTATTCTTGGAACATCAGACAGTGTTAGAAGCGGAATGGATTTAATGTATACAACCCCTGAGTCAACCACTTCCTGAGGTATTTCTTCGATTTTAGACTCCTCTTCAAAGACTCCAAGTTTTGAGAGATATTGTTCTGTTTCCAGGGGAGCAGTGTTAATTTTTTCCAATGTTGAAGTTTCTTCTTTTTTCCCTATAATTTTCGTGAAGAATCCCACTTTTTTCACCAACCTAATCTACGAATAATTATTTCTAATAGTTTTAGAAAATCATTTTTACGAATTGAATTTAATAAATTTACTTAGCTTTCATATCTAAAAGGGTTTATATTACGCTGAAAATAAGCTTAGAACTTGATTTTCACCATTTCCCGTTTTTTCCCCATCCATTCCGCATATTCCTTTTCAACCATAATTTTCATAATTTCTTTTATTTCCTCAGAGGGTAGGCTGCTAAACGCCTCCTCTCCATCCATTATCTCAAACAGGGTGAAATCCAAGCGTCCAGTCTCTAGCGCCCAACGATAGATAATTTCACTCCATTCCTCGAGGGAACACCAATAAATTCTTACCAATGTTTTGTTCTTATCCCACCACTTAATACTGTTTTTAGAGTTCATATACTCTAGTATATCCCTTAGAGTTACTTCGGATAATTTGTCAAAGGGCTTTTTCTCCATCATTTCCGCTACACTTATCAGATGAATTATCAGAAATCTAGCCCATTTTAAAGTGTAATCTGACCAATCACTCCTCCAAGATTCTAAAAACTTGGTATTTTCAGGTTTGGTATACATCCAGGGTAAATTCACCCACTCAGGTAAAGGTGCCTCTCTTTTAACCACTTTTTTAGCGGGTTTCACAAGATCTTGGGACACGGTAGCAGATCCAGTTAACATGTTTGTCCCTGACATTTGTTTTATAATTTGAAGTTCGGCTTTTAACCTCTCAATGTCCTCTCTGAGAATTTCAATTTTAAGCTCAGTTAATTCCGAATCCTCAATAACCTCGCCTATCCCTATTTCATCCGGAATATTCAAGTTCTTTATTATTTGTTCTTTTTCTTTATCCTTTTGTTTTTCTGCCATAATCATCCCGAGACCATAAGACTATTCTACGGCAAACTCTTCAGCCCATTCTTTAAATCTAATCAACTCAGAGGAAGAAACTACAGGTTTTACTCCTCGAAGCGCCTCTAGGAAATCTTCACGACTAACAGGACGCACCTTCACATCCTTATCACTAAGCGCCCCAGCAGCATCCAACTCTCTGATAGGCATCATTAAAGCCTCTCTGCACACCATAGCAATATCGCTACCAACATAACCTTCCGTCAACTTTGCCAATTCTTTAAAGTTCACATCCTTATCTAATTCAACACCCCGCGTATGAATTCTGAATATTTCCTCTCTCGCCTCTTCCTCCGGCATGTTAATGTAAACCCGTTTCTCAAATCTACGACGCAAAGCAGGATCAAGCTCCCAAGGAACGTTAGTTGCACCAAGAACAATAATCTGATCATCTTTATTCGAGATAACGCCTTCCATTTCTTGCATAAGCTGAGTCTTTAGTCTACGTTCACCGCCGACCTCATCCCCCTCACGCCGGGTGGCAACACTGTCAACTTCGTCAATGAAAACGATAGCAGGCTGCTTCGCACGGGCCGCAACAAAAAGCTCCCTAACAAGTTTCTCCGATTCTCCTAACCACTTCGAAACGAGGGTCGCCGCGGACACGTTGAAAAAGGTTGCTTTAACTTCGCATGCTACCGCTTTGGCGATAAGGGTTTTCCCACACCCCGGAGGACCAAATAGCAATATCCCTCTCCAGGGTTTTCTTGCTCCTTCGAATAGGTCCGGTCTCATCATTGGGAGGATTATGGCTTCTCTAAGTGCTTGTTTTGCGTTGTCGAGATTTGCGACGTCATTCCATTTGACATCTGGTTTTTCCGCTATTATTGTGTCAGATATTGCTCGGGATAGTTCTACCTCTTCGTCCCCACCTTCCGCTCTTGTGGCTATGCCGGTTTTTATGGTGGAATAAGATGGGCGACCGGATACAATGGCTCCCTTGATTTGTTTGCATCTTTTAACGTATTTTTGCGCTCTTTCATAGTAGATTTGCCTAAGTTCAGGGTTGTCTGTGAATTGCATGCATCTGAGTAGTATGTCTGCGGCTCTTAGGTATTGTTCATAGGCTTGTTTATAATTTCCACGGTTATCGTGGTCAATTGCTTCCTGCGCTATTTGGGTAGCGTATTTGAACAGTTTTTCTGCCATTTTTCCCCACTTAACACATTAATTGCTAATTAATAAAAAGTATCTCGGAATATTATTATTTTTTCTCTAGGTGCAATTGAAGTATGGTTACCAGAAAGAACAGTGAGTTTATCTCCTAATTAGGCATAATTCAGCTTTTTGATATCATGTTTCCATATTATATGTCAACTATTTCTCATTACTCGCTTTTTTTGTGCTTGTTTTTGGTAGTCTTTTGTACGCGTATATGAATCTTTGAATGACTGTAAAGTGTGTTAAGAAGGCTAGCAGTATAATGGTCCAGTATATGAGTTGTTGCTGAGTGGGAAATATCATTGTTAATATCAATATTCCTTGGATGAGAATTACAGTACCTAGTATGGCGAGACGTTCCGGTCTTTCAGCTATTCCAACCCCTAAGCTTTTTAAACCCGCAGATTCCGCTCGAGACCTGGCATAGCTTACCAAAAGGGCCCCAGCTAACGTTATAATTCCCCAAATTAGATGACAATATCCTGCAATAATTAGTGCAGCAAAAATAAAGACTTCAGTGTAGCGATCCAGCACCGAGTCAAGGAAACCCCCAAACACTGTAATTGCACCTGTGGATCGTGCAACGAGTCCATCAAGTAGATCGCAGAAACCCATAATAAAAATCATTACGGAAGCGAGAATCAGTCTCCATCCTTCATCTATAAAAAATATCGGATATACCTGGTTTCCAACAATGAAAACACTGCTGATAATGGCGAAAATCAATCCTAATACGGAGATGCGGTTAGGTGTTAATCTAAGCTTGATTGCCCCGTTAACAACCGGTATAAACATTTTTGTGAGCACTTCTTTAAACTTTCCAAGCAAATTAATACCTCCAGAGAACAAAATTTTTTAAAGAGGGATAAACATAGGATTTTCTCATTTTTAAATACAGGAGAAGTTCTACTTTTTTTCTATTGGTATGCTTCCTTTAGTCTTTTAAGAAGCATATTTCTATCCAATAACAGTAGGAAAGAAGCAAGCCTTGGGCCTTGTTTTTGCCCCAGTAGTACTTGATAAATAAGTTGGAAAAATTTCCGAGACCCCAAACCAACCTCATCTTTTGCAATCCTATAAAGAATATTCTCCAATTCGTTCTCTGTGAATTCATGATTGACCATGTTCTCAGCCAGTATTCTTAAGGCCTCCTTTTCATCCTGTTTGAGCTGTTTCTTCAGGGTTGCGGGAAGTTCCTCAAGTATTTTTAACTTGAATCTATCAGGCGCATATTTCTCAAGCCAAGCCTCAGCTTCTTTTAGCCTCTTTTCAATCCTAATTTTATCCTCCCCAGAGGGTTTATCACCGAGGAGACCAGTGGTTTTGAGTTTTGTTATCGCGTTTTCAAGAAGGTTTTCTTTGGGAAGGATTTGTACCATAGTAACAGCGTGAGCATATCTTAACTGGAAGGATAGAGTCTCGGGAGGTGATTTAAGCTGAGAAAGCTCATAACTTCGCCTCATCTCAAATTCTTCCTTTTCCTGAGGCAGTTTTTCAGCATAATAATATACCTTCTCTGCTTGATCATAATTTTCAACCAACTCGGGAACCCTTGCCAAGTCTATAACAACTCTTTTCATAGGTTTATTTTTCAGGTATAGGTATCTAAGAACCTCCGGCTCTGCTATTTCCAACCATTCAGCCGGAGTAACACCTAAAAAGTCACTAGAACCCATATCACCCATATCCTTACCATCAACAGACCACCCAACCCATTCATAAGGAAAACCAAAAGGAGGTTTCCGCTCAAAGATTTTTTCAATTATCTCAGCACAACTGTCACGAGACCCCCCGGGAGTAGCATGATCCTTACCGTAAGGTTCAAAATTCACATTAAGCAGCATCCACAGAGCAGACCACTCAATCCGCCAATTCAGCTTCCCATCCTCCATGCTCGAAACACCCTTAGTCCCGCAACTGTTACAAACATACTCAACCGTATAATTATCCAAATTAACACTTAAAATTTCATGCTGACCAATATTAAGACACTCTTTACACAGCGGCTCAAAAGGAATCCAACCCTCAGGATACGGGTTTCTACTACGATACCTGTTAATAATCTGCCTAAGCTCTTCCCTACGCTCAATAGCCTTCAGAACCAGCCCCTTCATTCCATCCGTCTTATAAAGATCCGTAGTAAAAACAGGTTTAACCCCTATCGAAAAACTATCCAAAGAATCTCTAAAAGGACCCCAATAATGCTCCACCCAGTTTCTATGACAACCAAAAGGATCAGGAACATCAATCAAACGCCTACTACGATACTGCTTAGCCTCCTCCGGGCTAGAAAACTGTTCCAACTGAGCACCCTTACCCTTCCACTGATCCTGCGTATAAAGAACCAAAAAGTGCTCAGCACTCTTACCCATCCTCAAAAACTCTTCCTTAACCGTATTAGTAAGAATAATTTCACCCCGAAGACGACCAATATGCTGCAATCCAGAAACAGACATCCCACAACTACACACGTAACGGTCCTGATCCTTCCAGTACTCAATAATATTTTCCACCGTTTCATCGATCCAATGCCAATACTTCTCCAAAGCACTAAACCCTTCCTAACCTTTTACATCACCGAAACAAATACACATTAGTAAATCTTTCGCAAAAAACAATTCTATTCGAAAACAAACCCAAAACAAAAAATATCCCAAAACTCTGTTTTATAAGATTCAGTTTAGAAAAATTTAAGTACAGGTTTGAAACGCATACTTATGAGCGGCCTTAGTCTAGTGGCTAGGATTCCAGCCTGCCACACCCTACCCCAAGGTAGACGGGCGAAGCTGGTGGCCCGGGTTCGAAATAAATTTAGAACTTTTAGTTCCTTTACGAATTTCCCGGAGGCCGCATAAAATTTTTACATACATATCATATTTTTTTATTTGTGCTTATTTTTTTCTAGGACTATTGCTTCGTAACAGTACAGAACTCTTGAGACGACTATCCATGTGTCTAGGGGTTCGGGGTAGATTGAGATTTTTTTGTCGGCTAGTTTTAGTGTGTTTGTTGAGAATTCTCCGTGGGGGAAGCCTCCTATTATTACTACTGGTTTTTCTTGTTTTGCGAGTTCATTCATGATTGGTTTTGGTTTTGAGGGGGTTCCTTGTTCGGTGAAGAGTATTGTTTCTGATGGTTTTAAGTTTCTGATTAGGGTTTCTAGGTTCATTTTTTCTAGGGTTAGGAGCGGGGGTCCTTCGGGTGGCACTTTTCCGAGTTTGTAGAGTTGTTGCATGAGGCCTATGAATCGGTTGTAGTTTTTGGGCAGTCTGGTTTTGGAGTCTATTTTGATTATTTTGTCTTGGATGGTGTGGACGTATGTTCGGAGTTGGCCTTGTTTGTTTAGTGGTGTTCCTAGGGCTGCAAGTAGTGAGAGGTGTGTGATGTCGGGGCGTCCTCTTTTTTCGGGGTTTGGTAGTTTTTGTATGATTTGTCTGTGTAGGGCGATGTCTAATATTGTTTGGTCTCTTTTTTTCCCTTTTTTATTTGGAATTTTAGCTGTACCTTTTTTGTTGATTCTTGTAGGGATTGTTTCAAGGGAGGATTCGGCTAGGATTAGTGTTAGCATTTTTTCCACTTTGGTTTGTGCGTAATGTTTAAAAATTTTGGTTTATGTTCTTCATTTGCTGAATGTGAATTAAATATTATTGTTTTGTTGTTTAATTCATTTTTTGAGGTTAGTATACTTAATTTTGTTGAGTATGGTTTTGGATTATTGTTGTGCGGTGAAGTTTTGATGCCGGTGTCCAGAAGGAGCAGAAAGAGGGAAGTTGAGAAGATTTCAAGGGAGAGAATAGATTATTTATTGCGGTTGGCGGATGATGTGTTTTTAGAGAAACCGGCGAGAGCTCAACGCTACGCAGATCTAAGTAGGAGAATAGGTATGAGGAATAAGGTAAGACTTCCTAAAATCTGGCGTAGGAGAATTTGTCGTAATTGTAAGGCTTTTCTTTGGCCGGGTGTTAATTGTAGGGTTAGATTAAGACCGAGACGCCAGTCTCATATTGTTGTAACCTGTTTTAATTGTGGGCATCATACGCGTTATAATATTTAGGAGTTCAAGAAGCATGAGGAAAGGAGATATCGATGTTATTAATGAGGTGAGAAGTAAGTCGGCTACGCTTATTTTGGGTAGGAGTGGAGTTACGGACGAGTTTGTGGAGGAGGTTAAAAAGCAATTGAAGAGAAAGAGGGTAATAAAGATTAGAGCTTTGAAGAGTGTGCTTTCTAAGAAAAGCATTAGTGAATTGGGTTCGGATATAGCAATGAGAACAAAATCTAGACTTTTAGAAATCAGAGGGTACACTTTGTTGCTTTCTCGGGGGCATTTTTAATTGATACGTCATATTTAAATAATCTCCGTAAAAAATGTTTATAACTCTAATTATTATCATATTTTACTGCCCTCAATTGGAATTGGTGAATTGTGAATGTCAACAGTGTACGATGTATCTGCATGGGAAATTATCCAAGAGGTGGCAGATATTCTCAAGAAGGATTATCCAGAGGTTACTCCGCCTCCCGGTTCCCAGTTTTGGAAGACGGGCCAACATAAGGAAAGAGCACCAGAACAGCCTGACTGGTGGTATATTCGATGTGCATCAATACTTAGAAAAGTGTATTTGACCGGGCCAGTAGGAGTCTCTAGGCTGAGAACGGTCTACGGGGGTAGGAAGAGGATGAGTGTTAAATTAAATCGCTCTGTAAAAGGTAGTGGTTCTATAATAAGAAAAGTATTCCAGCAACTTGAGGAGGCAGGATTAGTTGAAATAATAGAGCGAAAGGGAAGAAGAATTAGTGGTAAGGGAAGATCAGTCATGGATAGGGCGGCTCATCAAGTTAATCTTAAATTAGAAGGGGGTAAATCCTAAAAATTTTTCTAAGGGCGTGGCTTCCTTGTCAGAAGAAGAAGAAATGGATGAGATTAGAAGGCGAAGGATGTTACAGCTCCAGCAACAGATAGCTGAGGCTCAGAGGCAGGATAGAGCTCAAAGAGAGTTTGAAATGCAGAAACAGGCAGCTCTTAGACAAATATTAACACCTGAGGCTAGAAGCAGGTTAACCAATCTTAAAATGGTTAAACCAGAGTTCGCTGAGCAAATTGAAATCCAACTCATTCAGCTGGCACAAGCGGGCAGGATTAACCCGCCACTAACCGACGAACAGTTGAAAACTATTCTCACACAGTTGCAAGGAAAAAAAAGGGAAACGAAGATAAAGTTCAGATGAGAGGAGAACCTATTATGGCTAGAAATAAACCCTTAGCAAAAAAGCTCAGATTAGGAAAAGCGGGTAAACAAAATGTAGCAGTAGCAACTTGGGTTATTGTTAAGACTAGGGGCCGGGTCAGAACGCATCCGAAGCGTAGACACTGGCGATCTAGTCGTCTCCAGAGGTGAAAAGAATGGCTGAAGAGGAAGCTCCTGTTGCTGAGAAGAGGATTATAGAGGAACGTGTTTACACTATTCCTTTGAAAACTGCAAGGTATGTTCCACCAAATCGTAGAGCCAATAAAGCTGTAAGGACTTTAAAGAAGTTTATTGAGAGACATTTTAAAACTGAGAACGTTATTATTCTTCCAGAGGTAAATGAGAAGATATGGGAAAGAGGTATAGAAAAACCTCCACGAAAAATTAGAGTGAAGGCTTCCAAGGATTCAGAAGGGATAGTTGAAGTATCCCTTGCTGTTGAGGAGTAGGCGGGGTAGACCTTATTTGGTTATTACTAGGAGCAGTTTTTTTGGCGATTCTAATATAGGTGTATTCATATTGGCAACAGAGAACTACACTATTGTACCTAGAAGTAGGCCAATAACTAATAAGACCTTAATTGAAAGGACTCTAAGAGTGGAAATTGTTGAGACAAATATTGGAGAGAGTTTTATTATCGGTGTTTTAGCTGCCGGTAATTCCCATGGATTAGTTGTTCCAGAGTTTGCAACCGATGAGGAAATAGAAAATATTAAACGAAATCTTGATATCAATGTAGATAGAGTTCCTGGAAAAATTAATGCCCTAGGAAACACGATTCTTGTTAATGATGATGTAGCGTTAGTTCACCCGGGATTCAGCGAGGAAGCCATAAAGATTATAAAGAATAACTTAAAAGTTGATGTTTATCGGGGAAATATTGCGGAATCCCATTTGGTTGGCTCAGTGGCAATTGCGACAAATAATGGAATCTTAGCCCACCCTCTTACAGATAATAAAACTTTAGAATGGCTAAGCGAAAAGTTCAATACGACTGCCAGTGTAGGTACAATTAATTGTGGTAACCCGTATGTAAAGGTGGGACTAGTAGCAAATACAAAGGGTGCCTTGGCTGGTAGTGAAACCACAGGTCCTGAACTATTTCAAATAGGGCAGGCTTTAAATCTTGATTAGTTTAGGAGAGTTGAAGATGTCGAAGGAAACTGTTGGAGTGAAAGTATTCAGAGTAAAGGGAACCTTTAAGGGAAAGAATGATAAATTTACTTTTATTCGGGAGATTAGGGCGTTAAACGAGGAAGATGCTAAGGAAATTATATATTCAGAAATCGGAAGTAATCACAAAGTCAAAAGGAACCATATCACAATTGAAGAGATAAAAGCTATAGATCCAAAAAAGGCTAACAACCCGATTATACGACATCTTTCAGGTTTGGAGATGTAATAAAATGTCAGAAGATGAACGTAATCTGGAAAGAATAATTGCACAACTTAACACTTATGAGCAGCAAGCACAAATACTACAGAGGAGAATTGATCTGATAAATGCTTCACTACAGGAAATTACCTTAAGCAGTGAATCTCTGGATGAGCTTAAAAACGTAGGAGAGGATAATGAGGTTCTTATGCCCTTAGGATCCGGTGTCTATGTTAGAGCAAAAATAATCGATAAAGAAAAGGTGATATTCAGTCTCGGCTCGGACATAGCTGCAGAAAAAGATATTACAGGGACACAGCTCAGCCTAGATCAGAGATCTATGGCTCTCCAAGGTGCGCTACAGAGTACTGGGCAGCAGTTACAGCAGATAATTAATACAATGAATGAATTAAATAGAACTGCTCAAACTATTGCTAGAAAAATTAGAGGTTAAACACTATTTTTAAAAACTTTTATTACAAACTTATTATCTGATTTTTTATCTATATATTTATGGGGAGCTATCAGTGTTCGATAAATTCAAAACAAGTTTGGGTAAAGTGGTTGAGAAGCTTAGTACAAAAGAATTAAGCGAGAAAGACTTGGATGGCGTTATGTGGGATTTGCAGCTGGTTCTAATACAAAATGATGTTTCAGTTAAAGTCGCGGAACTAGTGGCTAATGATGTAAAACAAGAGTTTATCGGGGAAAGGGTTGGCAGATTTGAGAATCCTCGTGAGAGAGTGAATGAGGCCTTAAGAAAGGCGATCTATAATATCCTTACAAGTGGACAGAACATTGACATTTTTAAGATGGTAAAAGAAAAGAAAGCAGAAAAAAAACCACTCACAATAGTTGTGGTAGGAATAAACGGCACGGGTAAGACCACCACGATAGCTAAAATGGCTTACACATTTCAGAAGAAAGGTTACAGTTGTGTTCTGGCCGCGTCTGACACTTTCAGAGCGGGAAGCATTGAACAAATAGAGAAGCATGCTAAAAATCTCGGCATTAGAGTAATAAAACATGATTACCGTTCCGATGCTGCGGCTGTCGCTTTTGACGCTGTTAAGCACGCCGAGGCCCGAAACATTAATGTTGTTTTAATTGACACTGCGGGAAGAATACAAACCAATGTAAATCTGCTGGACGAGATGAAAAAGATTGTGCGTGTAGTTAACCCCGACCTAAAAATATTCATCGGAGACGCGTTAACGGGAAACGATGCGGTTGAACAGGCAGAGAAGTTTAATGAAGCAATCCAGTTTGATGCTTCTATACTGGCGAAAGTTGATGCTGATACGAAAGGGGGGGTGGCTCTTTCCGTTGCTTACGCTACTAAAAAACCTATTATTTTTGTGGGAACCGGGCAAGATTATAATAACTTAGAGCCTTTTAACGCCAAGTGGTTTACAGACAAAATTTTGGGAAAATAGGGAGGAGTTATTTTGGTTAGACATTTTCTTACTCTGGATGATTTTTCCTCTGAGGAGATTCTTAAAATGGTAAGTATCGCAGAAAAGGTCAAATCGGGAAGTGAGAAGTCTAGAGTTCTTAAAGATAAAAACATTGCTGCAATTTTTGAGAAACCTTCAACTAGAACCCGCGTTTCATTCGAGGTAGCAGTTAACCAGTTGGGAGGAAACTTTGTTTTTTTAAGGAGTGATGAACTCCAACTTAGTAGAGGTGAACCTGTTAAAGACACAGCCCGGGTTTTAGGAAGATACGTGGATGGGATAGTTGCAAGAGTCTTTGAACATAATGACTTGGTGGAATTAGCAAAATATTCTGGTACGCCAGTGATTAATGCATTAAGTAATCTTTATCATCCGTGTCAAATACTTGCTGATTTTCTGACAATTAAGGAAAAAAAGAAAAAGTTGAAAGGATTGAAACTTGCGTATGTGGGCGATGGAAACAATGTATGTAATTCTCTCTTGGTGGGCTGTACAAAAATTGGATTGAATATTAGTATTGGATCACCAAAAAGATACGAGCCAAACAGTGAGATAGTTGAGGAGGCTAAAAATAATGCTAAAAAATCGGGATCAGAGCTAAAAATAGTAAACTCGGCAAAAGAAGCGGTCCAGAACGCAGATATAGTCTATACTGATGTGTTTGTAAGTATGGGCGATGAGAAAGAAATGGCAGAAAGACTAAAAACATTCCTTCCGAATTTCCAAGTTAATACCAGATTATTGGAAAACGCTTCGCCGGACGCTATAGTTATGCATTGCTTACCAGCACACAGGGGACAGGAAATAACGGAAGATGTTTTGGAAGGAAAACAGTCGGTTGTTTGGGATCAAGCCGAAAACAGGCTGCATGCACAAAAAGCAATTTTCATCCACTTATTCTATAAGTCTATATAAGTAAAAACATGAACTGAAAAATTAATCAAGATTTTCCTCGAATGAAATAAATTAATGTCCTAGATTGTTACTTCTCTACAATGCCATAATACATAACGAGTAACTAACCGGCGATTGAAAAGATTATCTAAAAAGGGCAGTGATCCCTCTTGATTGGAGAACTAGCTTCACTGACAGCAGCGCTGTGCTGGGCTATCGCAGCCATTCTCTATAAAAAATCTCTTGAGACAGTAGACTCAATATCAGCTAACCTCATAAGAACCATTCCAGCGGCTATTTTTGCTTTCGTAATCGCGTTGCTACTAGGCGAATTCTGGAAAATTTCTTACATACCAAGCTGGAGTTTAATATATTTGATTCTAGGAAGCTTGGTTGGTCTAGGTCTTGGGGATGGATTATATTTTCTGTCACTAAGATATATTGGGGTGGGGCGCGCAGTTCCAATCACAGGAACCTATCCGCTCTTTACGGCAGCCTTCTCCATTATTTTTTTGGAAGAAATTCCAGAGATTTTAACAATTATCGGTATAGTAATCATTGTGGTTGCGATCTGGCTTCTTAGTAAAAACAATCCTCAAAACTCTGTTAATGTAAAAGATGATAAAAAAGGAGTTATTTTGGCAATAATTACCGCGGTAACATGGTCAATAGGAATCATATTGTTAAATGCGGCCTTGACAGAAATTAACTATTATTTAGCTAATGCTATCAGACTGCCCATACTTGTTGGTTTTTTAGCGGCAGCGATTCTTTATTCGGGTAGAGGAAAGATGCTTGTTAAGGCAAGCCGTAAAGAATGGTTCATGCTTGGATTAGCGGGAACAGTTGCTCTCGGGGTAGGCGGGGTAGCCTTTTTAGCGGGAATCTCGATTATAGGAGCCACAAATTCGGCAGCGATTTCTGCAGTTACCCCCCTTTTCTCAACGGTTTTTTCGTTCTATATCATTAAGGAGAGGATTACACCAAGAATAGTGGTAGGTGCGATTTTAGCACCTTTAGGGGTGATAATATTAATACTAATGGGATAACATCAAAAACTCATTTTGCCAAAAAAATGATGTTCTTATAATCATGGACACCAGTGGGACTATTCTAAGTGGTGATGATGTCTTTTGTTTTCAAAGTTTCAACGTCATTATTTTCTGCAAATTCAACTATCTGCAATCTTTTCTCTGATTTTAATCCCTTCCAGTCCAGAATAAAGAATTTTAATTTTCCAAGAGTTTTATTGACAATTTGGCTGAGCATGTGCTCATCAAGGAGCGGGGCAACGTATTTTGATGCTATGTGCCCCACAGACATATCCGTATCTAAATTAATTTTTGAGAACTTTGGAGCGTAATGACCACCTCCGAACCCCGCAGCTATACCCCAATCTTTATTCACCATTTTTAGGACATTAATTATTGTTTGAGCTATAGCCGAGCCCGCAGCTTCATCCTTCCATTGTTTCTTAGAGCTACCGATTTCAATAAAAAAGGAGGGACACTGTGGGGTTGGACCGTGGTGTGTTTGTTCTTGAGAAACCTCATATTCTAATCCTAGCTCATTTTTTATCTCAAACAGGTTTAGTAAAGCCGCTTTCAAGTAGTGAGAAGGGGCTATTGATAAGGTTCTTGGTAAACCTCCGTATTCTGCTTCACCAAAGTTGCCGGGAACATGCACAGTTAAGGTTGGTTCTTCGGTAGTACTACTATGCCTGCTTGCAAAAATTATCAACTCGGGGGTGTATACTTTTTCTAAATCGTTGCAATATAGAATATCTTCTTGACGGTGCACTAAGAGCACATCGTCTTTAACGATTTTTCCTATCCATCTCTCTTTTTCTCTTTCTTTTGGTTCGGCCTCAGTGAAATCAACTTTCTCTCTAAGTTTTTTGGAAATATTCATGCCTGCGGGGTCCTGAATAGAGCACACTATAACTATCAATAGGTTCCCAACTGGCAATTTTGATAAACTAAACTATTTTT
>NZ_JBRAKS010000011.1:0-25846 GCF_052745115.1 Candidatus Jordarchaeum sp. | reverse complement strand
AGTTGATGAGATAGACCTGGTTTCGGGAATGCTTGTATTCCATCTGTTGATACCAATATATCTGGCAACACACCAGCCTATAAACTTTTTGACGGTTCATCCCCAAGACTAAAGTCGGGGGCTTTCCCGCCAAAGATTCCTGTAAAATAGAATAGTTCAATTCAGGGCATATCCTATTTTCTCACTAATCGCAGAATTTTTGAGATAAATTTGTTTTAGAGATGCCATGATATATCTTAGTAGGGAACTATAAAAAATTTGTGTGTAAACTTGTACAAAACAGTTTAAATTATATAATTTTTTATAAAAACTATTTCTTGAGAATTATTTGGTTAAATTTTTAAATATTAATTACTATGATTGATTATTATTGGTGGTCTCATTTACTTCTGAAAGGATATTAACTGGTATGACCTTCCTTATGAGTCGAAGTATATGGCAGTATTCTTTAGCTAACTCAGCACATGTTTCCCCCTTCTCTTTCTCTCCCTCATCCACTGTTACCTTAGTCTTTCCTTCGATCTCCTTGACATGATAGCCATCCCTTGCCTGTCTTATAGACATGTTAAGAGTAATTTTGAGGTCCAAAAGATTTAACCTCATTCTATTCTTTATAAATATGAATGTGTCAAGAAGGCAGCCCCCAATAGAGGAAATAAAGAGTTGGTCTGGGCAATAGGACCTACCTTGGCCACCCCACTCTATGGGTGTGTCGATTTTAAGTATGGGATAGTTTTTTACACTTATGTCCCCGCCTGTTTCCTTATCCCAGATAACAGTGGTTTGGAATTGATGTATATTTTTTTTAGAGCTGGTCATATTTGTGTCCCCATAGTTCTTTTTTGGATATAGTAGAATTGGAATAAAAATAATATATTAAATCTATTTAAAAATGTAGATGGTTAGAGAATTTATTCGTATTACTATCAATATTTTTTATTATTTGGATGATGTTGGAATTATGGGCAGAATTAGATGTGAGGGGTATTCGGGATTGTGGAATACGGTGTTGGTCATTTTTCTACCACTTAGGAGATGGCTGAAGATTATATCCGGTGGTATGGTTGGCTCCCCGTCATCGCTGCTTATTTCTAAGCCTATTTTGTGAAACTTTTTGAAAACATTGGATGTGGGTAAAATTTCGATTGCGTATTGGTAGACTTTGTCGGGTTTTATAGTCTTAATTTTGGTGTGGGGATGGTAGGGTTGCCAGGGCTTGGATTTACCCTTGTTTAAATCTCGGTGGGAAGCTTTTAGCCAGCCTCTGGTAAGAATCCTTTTAGTGCCATCGGAACTTATATCCTCAAATCGAACTATCCAATCCGGATCTGAGTCTGTTGAAAGGGCGTAAAGATAGAGAGCGATTGGCCCGGTAACTTCCGTGTCCTCTGCTAAGGGAAGTGTTTCGTACCGAACACGGTATCGGGTAGCATCTTTTTTCCTTTTATTTATAGGTTCGTAGAGGTAGCTATCTGGTTTTTCATCATCACTCGGAGGATTAGTATCTAGGACTCCCTTATTATGTAGATAGTATTTGGTCCATTCGGTTCTTGCCAGGGGCCATTCGTTTTCCTCTCTCCACTGATTAACTCCTTGCACGAAGATTTTCACCGGGGGCTCATTTATTATTTTGTTATCTATACCCTTTAGCCAGTAGTCATACCATCGAACTATAACATCATGGTATTGGCTAAAAGGTCTCACCATTTCTGGTGGTCCGATAAGCATTTTTTTGGGAGCCTTAATGGATTCAAAAGCGGTGAAGGCCCCTCTGAGATGTATGGGCACCTTTGACCAATCGGAGCCAGTATAGGTAGGGATTTTAATGTTTCTCAGTCTTTTATGAGAGGATCTCTCCCAGTACAGGGGGCCGTCTGTGGGATTTAGGAGTAGATCAAAAATTACAGGATTTATTTCGGGGTTCTTTAATATTTGAACAAGCTCGGGGCGGCTTTTAATAGCATCACTGTTTAGAGCGTTTTGAACAGCCGCCTCCAGCTTTTTTCCTAACAGGTTTTGCGAGTAAGGTACGGTTCTGGTGTTTTCTCTCAGGGGCATGAACCAGAAGAGTGGAAATACTGGAGTGCATATTCCTCCATGATAGGCTAAATCACGGTAGAGATCTGTGAATCCGTCAAGGGGAAAAATAGCTTTTAGGTGAGGTGGGGGATTTTTCATTGAGGCCACCAAATACTGGATGACTGCAAAATAGGATATTCCCACCATTCCAACGTTTCCATTGCACCATGGTTGTTGAGCAATCCATTCAACTAGGTCGTAGCCATCTTCCTGCTCCTGCGGGGAGAAAACGCCTTGGTATTTACCCTCGGATTTGAAAGTTCCTCTCACATTTACGATTACGTGGACATAGCCTCTACTCACAAAGTATTCGCTTATACCAGCTTCAATAGAAGCAAGCTCCATTATGGACTTTGGATCAAATTCACCAGACTGCATTAGATTCTTTGGTTTCAAGTTGATATTCTGCTTATCTTTATCGTACGGTGACATTGAGAGGAGTGCCGGAAATTTTCCTACAGCGTCGGGATGGTATATGTCCGCACACAGTCTGACGCCGTCACGCATCTCAATATAAACATCCTTATCAACTTTTATACCGAAAATAGGCTGAGACCCCTTCTCCTTACCAGTTTTCATTTTTGCTCACCCATTAAAAACACAGTTATCATAAGGAATATAAAAAAATTAAATTTTGTGTTATAAGGGATAATTTATAGTTGTAACCGTATAAGATTTCTTAAATGCTTATTTTTTCTTTCCTTCAAGCTTTTCGACTATTGTTCTATACTTTTCGTGGATGAGGTTTTTATCAAACTCCCAGAATTCCTCTAACATAGCATCCATTTCTTCTCTGCTAAAATACTTCATAACAGGAATAAAAAAGTGCTTATCCTCTTTCTCAATGTGCCTCGGATAAAATTCCACCAGCTCTTTAAGAATTGATATAACGTCTTTTAGGGCACCAGTTTTGCCTTGAGTATAAGTTTCTTTAGCATTTACTAGTCTTCCAACAGTTTTCCTTGCATAAACGTGTTCTTCCACCAATTCCTCCATAGTTTTTTTATATTCTGGGGAAAGCTGTTTCTTAGCCAGATCTCTAAAAAGAATATCCTCCTCCTTGCCATGATGACACCGGTCAGCATACGTTCTAGCAAAGTCTACTGCGACATCGATAAAATTTGGATCCACCTCATTTTTTCCAACTATTTTGAAAATCTCCTCACCAATAATTTTAATCATACGCTCAATAAGCCTGTGTTCTATCATTAGAGGACCAATCGGCATCAAATCAGAAACCTCCAAAAATTCACCATAACATCTTCCATTATTGAAGGAATAAAAAATCTAGTTGATGTAAATATTTAATTTAATTAAAATGAATCTTTTAAAAAGTTTTGGTATTAATAATAACAATGATTAATGTTTTTCTGATATTCTTAATATAAAATAATAAGATAATTCATAAAATTCTGATTAGTGCTTTCTCCCCACACCTGGATTACTCGCCGAAATAGCGGTAAAAGGTTTTTCCATTTGGAGGTATTTAAAACTTCCTATAAATGCCGTTTTTCGGAATATCTAAGATATTTTTGGCGATTTAATAAAATATTTAAGCGCTCACTTTTTCTAAAGTCAAAATTTGCGGATCCATCCATATTCTGCATAAATTTTTTTCCCTTCCTTTGAGGTAAGATATTCAATGAATTTGCTTGCGGTTTCCACCTCTTTAGAGTAACTTATTATAGCCACCCCCGTGCTTCTGTACACCTGTATTTCTTTTGAGAACTCCACTATATCGGATGTTCCGGGCCAAATATTTTTAAAGACATTCCACCCGAAGATGGCATCCACCTTTTTCTGATTAATCAAAGCCATGACGGCTCCGCAGCCATCTGAGAAATCTGTTATATTTTTTCGGATTTGATCTGTTAATCCAGCCTTGCTGCAGACATCGTCCCATATCCCTACTAGGCAACCGCTTATTGATATTCCGACTCTTGTGCCATCTTTAGCCAAGTCTTTTAAGGACTTGATTCCCTTAGGATTTCCTACTTGCACTAAAATAAGGGATCTTCTTTTTCCAGCACTTTTTCTGCTTTCTCTGCGGATTAGACCTAATGTTTCTGCCTCGTCCAGAACATGTTCTGCGCCACTCGATAGAATATCGCCTATCTTTTTCTCTCTTATTTCGGATATGAGCTTCTCAGCCTTCCCTATTGTGAAATCAATTTTAATCCCATATTTTTCCTGAAACTGTTTTGCAGCTTTCTGAATAGGAGGAGCAAGAGCTGCCGTAGCAAAAACATGAATACTCTTTCCAGCAGACAACCCAAAAACGTCCTTTAGTATACTCTTAATCTGAGTCTAACAACTCCAATCTATACGGAACTAAGATTTAAAGCCAACCTCAATTTATCATACTAAAATTAACAGTTTAGGATATATTCAGTATATTAAGGACGTTTTTGAATAGGGTACTTGCCAACGGATTTTGCTGCACGAACCATTTGTTGAATATTTTTGTATGGCATATCTCGAGGTATCTCACAACCGAAAGCGAGCCAATAACCTCCACCGGGACCAGCAGTATATATTGAATTAGCGCAATCAGCATACATCTCGTCTGGAGTAGCGTTGATGAGTTTATTATAATTAAGATTGCCCATAATAGTAACGGTATCGCCAATCAGTTTCTTAGCCCAGGCTAAATCCACCTGGTAGTCGAACTGGATTGCCCCTCCAGGATTGGTATCCTTTATGAATTGAATACACTGAGGAACGTATCCGCAGCAATGGATAAGAACCGGAAGCCCAACCTTATTAATTCCCTGACAGGCTTTCCTCTCCGCAGCAAGAGCGAATTCCTCAAAGAATTGGGGAGACATCCAGTAGGCCGCAGCCTCACCAGCCCCGATAAGATCAGCTCCAGCTTCGTACATAGCTCGAGCCACTTCGATGTTCCAGTCGGCATAGAAATCCAGTATCTCCCTAAACTCGTCAGGATGATCCTTCACGAAGAACAAGGTCATGGGATCACCCCCGGTGAGCAGTGCAACACCCTGGAAAGGTCCTTCAATCCAGCCAATCACGGGCACGTCAGGTCCCAATTCCTTCTTTGCGATTTCGATGGCTCTGAGGCTTTCCACCATTCTTCCAGCTTTCCAGGGATCAGGCATATTGAGTTTCTTGTAGTCCTCGTACATGTTCCAAGGACTGAGCACCGGTTTCGCAATACGGGGAATGTCATCAGGGGGGAACTCTGCTTTTGCTCCGAAGGCTTCGGCGAATATTGCTACGTCACTGGACATGCAGACCGCATCCCATCCAAAAGCCTCATAGGCCTTAATTTGCCCTTCGGCCATGGCGTAGCCCTTGCTGACATAGACTGAGAAGGGGATACCCGCAAACTTGGCGGAAAAAGTCTGGGCGAAAGGAATAACTGGTACCCGGTCTGGTTCCTTGTGTTTGAGAGAAGTCATCATCCTCTCTAATGGAGTCAACTCTTCACGCAATTCAGCTGCAAACTCCTTGGCCTTGGCTACTATATCCTTCACATCACTGGCATAAGCGTCCATTCCCAGCTTCTTTGCGAGCTGAGGCGAGCTTGCGGGACCGCTTAGTATTGTACGTACCTTGTGTCGAATGCCCAGTTTCCAGAGTTCATCATCCAGCTTTGCTAATTCTGGGGCAGCATGAGTGAGATATATGCCAAGAGCCACAAGGTTAGCATCGGACTCCACAGTTGTCTCCGCTATCTTCTCTGGTGCCACATCAGATCCGGCGTCTATGACTTCGAAACCCTGAGCTCTAAGGTTTGCCGCCACAATAGACTTACCAATAGTCCAAGGACCTTCAACAACACCCAACACAATTTTTCCTAAAGACTCTTTTTCTCTCTCCTTCTCAAGAATTGGAACAAGCTGAGCCGACCCTATTTCAAAAGCTGCGGCAGCCAAACAATATTATCCAAATACATGCCTTTCGTCTTGTACTCTTCACTCACCGAAATAATGCCTTCGGATAAGGCTTGCATTACCTCCAACGGTTTAGCACCCTGATTTAGAGCATTGTTAATAACATCTCCAATGGTCTTATATTCTCAATCGTGAGTTGCCTTCTTAACCTCATCAAGAATTTTACTGCTCATATTTCTTCAACCTCTCTCCCAATTGTTTTAATTTGTTTTAGATTTCTATTCGAATTATTAAATAAAACTTACGATACAATTAACAAGTTTAGTAATTAAATGCATCTGGATAATGTTTATTAAAGTTTAAAAATTAGAGCATTACTTGGGAAGAGTTATGGATTCTGAGTTTTATGTGGGTACTAGTGGTTGGATGTATAACTGGAATAAAGGCGGTTCATTTGACTGGTATTTGGCTAACTCGGGTCTGAACTGCGTGGAACTAAATGCGAGCTATTACCGCTTTCCCTTTCGGAACATGGTCGCAAGTTGGGTTCGTAAAACCCCTGAGGTCTTCAAATGGGCGATAAAAGTTAACCGATACATCACACATGTGTTTCGATTCAGCGAGAGAGCCCTGGGCACCTGGATTAAGTTTAGGGAGTTATTTCAACCATTGGACAAGAGTATCGATTTTTATCTTTTTCAGCTTCCACCATCCTCGGTTCCCAGAGAAAAAACATTGGAGAATCTTGAGAGATTTGTTACTGAAGCGGATTTGGGGGAAAGGTTCGCATTAGAACCCAGAAATATTGAATGGTTTGATTCTAAGTGGGTTTCTTGGGCTGAGGATCGTGGTGTTACTTTGGTTTCGGTTGATGCTCCAGAACTGCCGAGGGACATTTTTCATATAGCGGGAGTAATTTATTTACGGATGCACGGTAGAACCGGCTGGTACTCGCACAGATATGATGAGAAGGAATTGGAAGAAGTAAAGCGAAATATTTTGGGGGTAAATCCGAGAAAAGTATTTGTGTTTTTTAATAATGACCATGCAATGCTCGATAATGCTCAATCTATGCTTAGTAAACTGATGAAAAAATAATTAAATAATTACACAAAATGTTGAATTAGCATTCCGATTAATATCTCTTCTGTTCAAATAGTGGATTTGGATTATGAGTGTGTCCATATGTACTATCATTTGCTTCTTACTAGACGCTGTAATCTCAACTGCAGTTACTGCGGTGGCTCCGAAGAATCCTTTAGCGACGCTGAGATTCAGTACAGCTTAGAAGAACTTGAGAAATTTATCTTGAAGGATCCAGAACCAGTCATTGCTTTTTATGGCGGGGAACCCTTACTCAGAATTCCCCTCATGGAGAGAATAATGGATACAATACCAGCGAGACATTATATTCTGCAAACCAACGGTTGTTTTCTTGATAAAGTTAGAGAGGACTATCTGAAAAAGTTTCACTCAATATTAGTGTCCATTGATGGAAGAGAGGAAACTACAGATTTTTATCGAGGTAAAGGAATCTACAAAAGAATCCTAAATAATGTAAAAATGGTGAGAAATAGAGGTTACCCAGGGGATGTTATCGCTAGGATGACTATTTCGGAATATTCGGATGTCTACGAGGATGTAACCCACCTGTTGAAATTGGAAAATCCTGCTTTCGATCATGTCCACTGGCAGTTGGATGTGGTTTGGAGCAGGGAGGGTGAATGGCACAATTTCGATAAATGGGTAAGAAAGTCCTATAATCCGGGAATCTCAAAATTGGTGAAAGATTGGTACCGAGAGATGGAGACAAGTGGTAAAATACTGGGGATTGTACCCTTTATACCGGTGATGAAAACAATTCTCACGGGTGAAAAAAGTCTTCTTCGATGTGGTTCGGGAATTGACTTCTTTGCTATAAATCCTTCTGGTGTAATCAGTGCTTGTCCAATATCCAGTGAACCAGATTTAGTGGTAGGAGATATTTGGAAATCTCACCCCCTAGAACTTAGGAACAGAGTGATTGTAGGATCTCCATGTCTGGAGTGTGAGATTTATGGGATTTGTGGTGGGCGCTGCCTGTATGCTAACATGAAAAAACATTGGGGACAAGAGGGATTCCGAAAAGTGTGTGGAACAGTTAAACACTTGATCAAAGAACTGGAATATATTAAACCCAAAATAGTAAAGCTCATTAACAGAAAAATGCTTTCTTTTAAGGATTTTAATTATCCAGAAATCAACAATTGCTGTGAAATCATTCCATAGAAAGTCTAGTTTGACTCGGTCAAAAACTTTAAAAAAGTGGTACAATAATTTATGTTACAACTTGTGAAAGTGGCTGGGCACCAAAAATTTGTTGGAAAAATATCTCATTTTTTCAAAGAGTAGTAACTACTTTTTGATTCCTCTTTTGTTGTAAGATTCTGCAATTCGATAAGGATTCCCA
Organism: Candidatus Jordarchaeum sp.; assembly: GCF_052745115.1. Classification (NCBI taxonomy): domain Archaea; kingdom Promethearchaeati; class Candidatus Jordarchaeia; order Candidatus Jordarchaeales; family Candidatus Jordarchaeaceae; genus Candidatus Jordarchaeum; species Candidatus Jordarchaeum sp. The sequence continues at coordinate 17,461 of NZ_JBRAKS010000011.1, read as the reverse complement.
GGATTTTTTCATCGTATTTTTCTTTAACTTTCACCCTTTTGATTATGGTTTCGTATAATTGGTACAGAACTGGGCTCTTTAGCCACTCTCCTGCTAGACGCAGGGATTCGATATTTTCCATTAGCCTTTTCGACGCTCTTTTTGATAGGTCAAATTCTCCGCGTGCTAGTGTTAGAGCGAATGATAGATCTTCAACAGGAATTTTTGGGGGTATGAGTTCGCTGACATTCACATCTTGACCCCTATCTTGCAGAAGTAATTGCATAATTTTACCCACTTTTTTACTAATTATTTTGTTATTATTCCATAGAGCTTTTAAAATTATCATAAAACAGTTCACTGTGTGTTCGTAAATTTTTGCTCTGCATTTTATTAGAATATTTATATCTCTTTTTATTTCGGAGAATTTCTCAGCAGTCTGAGTTATTTCGTGGATGTTGTATTCAATCCAATCCTTTGTGAAGAGTGGTGTGAATTTGGTTGTTTGCCATAATCCTATGGCAAGGTCGATAGCACTTTCAAGGGTTTGAATGAGGAGATCCACACATTTTGAGGGGTCTTTTTCATTGAATATTATTTCCGAGACGGAGTACAACTCTTTTGTAAGGTTTATCCCTTGACGATCTATGTTATCAAATGAAGTTTTAAAATTTTGAATTACTTCAGATTCAATAAACTTTGCTGAATTATAAAGTTTTTCGGATTTTTGATTAACTAAGTTTGAGAGTTCTAACAATTTGGGTAATGAATATTCCAAAGCTGTTTTTAGCTGAAATTTTAAAAGATCCGTATCAATTTCCGACGGATTAACTATTGTCCTTAAATCTACCTTTCGTAGAAGCACCTCTCCAACGTTTTTTACGCCCAGAATTTTCAGTAATTCTTGCAGGAAATCAAATGCTTCTTTCATAATCTTAATGTAGTCTAGGAAGAAGGAAACAAAATTGGATACCGATTGATTTGTTATAGAAATAAGGCTCCGGAAGTTATCTAAATCATATCCCTTCAAATCTTTAATGGCATCGTTCATAACTACTTCACTAGCACTGTAATGAGCTTTAGATATATCCACAGTGGCATTGAATAACTCAATCAGCAGAGACCGAACATTTTCAGAAGTTTTAAGAATGGTTTCCACCTGCTGACAAATCTTTATAGGCTAAATTAAAATGTGGTAAAAGGAATATTTATTTGCTATCCTCAAGTTCACTGAAAGTCAATAAAATCAAATTGCCATAACCTAATAATTTTTGACTCAAGTAGGAGTTACGCAGTTGAGGTTGTTTTGTAGGTTAACTGGGCCTGTGGCGGTGTCAAAATCTCCTCTTTTGCATTGAATTGGTGAAATCCAGAATTTTTAATTCCTAATTTTCAAAAAAAGGTTGAAAAAACGCTGAAATAGAAAAAGAAGTTGAACTCGGAGCAAGTCCATCATCAACCCCACACAAATACCCACCAGCTGCGTAAGTCCTATCAAGGATTAAAACTTTTAATTTTCGGGATATTTCTAAAATGAAGAAAAAACTGAAAGGTAAAACAATTTGAGTAATTAAGAATAATTTAAAAATTAGATGGCTTTGTAAATATCACTTTCTTAATATAGTATAGATACCTGTTTAATTATGAAACTAGGAGAATGCTCAGAATGAGATTTCTTGGAATCGATATAGGTAGTGCTAGGATAAAAGCGGTAATTATAGATGAAAGCGGAGAGATTTCAGATTTCGTTTCTCAAGAAATTTCCGGTATGATAAAGCAACATCAACCATTATACTGTGAAAGAGACGTGTTGGATGTTTGGGAGAGTTTCTGTATTTTACTAAAAAATATTAAGAGTATTGAAAATGTAAGTGCGGTTTGTGTTGATGCAACGAGTTCCACCATAGTTCCCATTGATGAGAACAGGGAACCCTTACACCCAGCGTTGATGTACAATGATCAGAGAGCTCAACAGGAGGTTAACGAAATTCTCAGTAATAGTGCCACTTCACGAAAGTTTCAGGAGATTTTACCAGTTGATGCCTCACTCGTTTTGCCTAAGTGTCTTTGGTTACTGAAGAATCTGGATACTTCTGAAAAAATTTTTAAATTCCTACACGAGAATGATTTTTTCACCATGAAACTTTGCGACAACATAGTAACCAGCCCCAACATAGCCAGTAAGAGTCACATTGATCCATCAACATTTAATTTTCATTTTAAAATCTTAAAGGAGTTGGGCTTCAACCAGGATTATCTGCCCGTGGTGGCTCCGATAGGTGATATAGTTGGTTATGTAACCTCGGAGGCCAGTAGAGCTACAGGAATACCTGCGGATACACCTGTAATTAATGGGGTAACTGATGCCTCTGCAGGGGATATAGCCACGGGAACCATTGAGGTGGGAGATGTAAATGTAAACATTGGAACAACTCTTGTTGTACACGCAGTTGTAAATAAGATAATTCCGGATAGAAAGAATAGAGTTTACTATAAGCCATATCTCGAGGAAAATTTCCTTGTGGGTGGTGCTACGAATGCCGGATCCCTGTCCTTAGACTCTTTATGCTCATTAGTAGATAAAGAATTCAGTGTTTTGGAGAGGGAAGCCGAGAACATTCCAACTGGTTGCGAAGGATTAATAGCTCAATCCGAATGGTTGGGCACCAGAATCCCTGATCACAATCCAAGAGTGAGGGGTTTCCTAGTGGGAATAACCAAGAAAAATTTTACTCCCGGTCACCTGTTTCGGTCATTCATGGAGAGTAATGCCATAATTCTAAACAGAATGTTAGAAATAATTTCCCAAATAACAAAACAAGAGATAAGTGAAATAACATTATGTGGGGGAGGAGCAAAGAGTAAATTACAGTGCCAAATCATAGCGGATGCGACGGGTAAAAATGTAAAAACCGTTGAATCAGATGAACCTGCAATTGGATCAGCAATTCTTGCTGCAGCTGGCTTTAATAAAAAGTATTCCATAAAAAAGATTGCGAAAAAAATCGTCAAAAAAAGAGAAATATATTATCCTAGAGAGGAGAATCATTCTTTATTAAAAAGTAAGGCGAATCAACAATATGTGTTGACGGATAAAATATATTAGAAGTTAGTGATGAATAAGAAAAATAATAAAAGAGCTAAGTATCTCGAAAAGTTTTTGAACCAAACTGGGTTTGAAATCTGCCTTTTTATGGCTTCTTTTTGGTAAAGGGGCCTTTCTTTGCAATCAGAATGATTCAAAAACTTCTCTAAACACTATATCATAGGATAAAAATAAGATTACAATTTTTTCGATAACACAACGAATTTTTCTTCGAACCCCAATCTATCGTATATTATTTCTGCGGGTTTTACACCCTTTTTCAGATTTATCCACGCTTCTTTACAGCCACTCTCCCTTAAATAGTCTAATATGGTATCCATCATTTTCTCTGCAACGTGCTCTCCTCTTTTTGGAACCCTCATTGGACCTACTATTTCAGTGTGTCTTTCCTCAGGAACTATATAGAGATTCGTTATTTGTCCCACTTTCCCTTTAACTTCTGCAAAAAGCATTCCTATTGGTTTGTCTCCCCTTCGGGCCATAAATCCCACATATTTGTCGGAATTTGAGATACGCCGCGCAAAAGTGTTTTCCCATCTCTTCTCATCAAACTTGGAGCCCACCAGCTCGCACAAGTATAGCATAAACTTTGTGGCGTCCTCGTAGTCTAATTCACTTATGAGGCTTATTTCTATCGATTCTTCTTCTAATGTTTCCATACTGTTGAACTCCTTTAGTTTTAAATATTTATCTACTATACTAATATAAAAACTTTTCCTAATTTCGTACTGAAAAAAAGATTTTTCGACTAAAAATGATATATATTTCTGAAGAAAGTATTAAAAAAGTAAATATATAAGAAAAAAAATCCTAATTTCAAACAAGGCTCCGAAATAAGAAAACACGCTCTCTAAATTAACCACTAAAAGACTTTAAAGAATAGATATCCATTTCCTATTTTCGGACAAAAAATATCAATTAATCTCCAAAAATAATACTATATCTCAAAAAAATAATTAAAGATGATAAAAAATTTTAAAAATATTTACAAAAATCTAACCCGAGTACTTGAGAATTAATTATAAAAAAGGAAGAGGGGAAGGATTTGACATTCTAAATATTAGTGGTTTCACCATTCCATTGGATATGATAGCCACTCTCTAACAAGTTCTTTTAAACAGATTTTTTATATCGGATTGATTATACCGAGTACAAATCCTAGGTACCATGACATATAACTGTTCATCCACCAATTGGAATTGAACAATCCAAGCACAGACGCTCCCCAGCTCAAAGGAGGACCCAACATCGGGACAAACATGGAAGCCAGCATAAAGTTTAGGATGCCTTTGGGAGGCGGATCAAAAAGTATTAACCCTAAAAAGCCGGAAAACATTGTTTGAATATTGCCAGCCATCGCTAATAATGCTACAAATATGACTACAAAAACGGTTATTATCAGTGAAACCAGAATTATTAATTCCTTTTTCTCCAACATTTCAACCACCGCTTTCGATAAACAAGTATCTAATAATAGAAGTAAACTAAAGCAAAGTCATTAAGAGGTACCAGACCATGTAAGTGTTCATCCACCAGTTAGAATTGAACAATCCAAGCACAGACGCTCCCCAGCTCAAAGGTGGACCCAACATCGAGGTGAAGAGCATTGATCCCATCATAAAATTGAGAATTCCTTTGGGAGGCGAGTTATAAAAAAATAGCCCTAGATTGGCAAAGCTCGCTTGAACGGTTCCAGCCGCTACTATTAACCCTGCGAATATCACTATTAAAACTGTTATTAGTAGTGAGACCACTAACAGTAATTCAGTTCTATCCATTTTTTCTCACATCTCCTCTCGTCTTAGCGCATTGAAAGTCGTTACTCCTTACTATATTTTTTATTATGTATTCCAATATTGGAAATACTAACATATAAAATTAATGTTAAATGACAATATACTTGGATTTAATCTTTAGATTCCCAAACATAAACTTTATTATTATTATCTTGGGGTGAGGAATTTCCACCAGTATTGAAATTCCTAAATCAAAAGTAATAATTCGGGATTGATAGATCTATAGTGAACGACGTAAGTATTTGGTTGCCACTCCTATAAGGAAATGTACAAAACTCTCCTTCCAGGTCTTAGGAGGTTTTCCATGTCTTTTTTAAGCCCAAAAACGACCTTTTTCACCTAAATTTAATGGTTAGAAAAGCTTTGTATCATCAGCTTAGTATGAGCGAATAAGGTTACGACCAAAAATTAACGTCGGTCGCTATAGATGACAATTAATATGTAAGTTTATAATAAAGATATTTTTGTCCAATAATGGTGCTCTCTTTTAAGAGTTTTTTGAATTATACGGTTGAGATTTATCATTGAAGTTTAGAGTTATTATTGATTTCCCGTAATATCTCAATTTTACTTATTATAATGATTTGTTGTAGAATTTTAATTAATTGTTTCTGTAGTATTGCGATTTTCTCATTTTTTATATGCTTTCTTTTTGAAAATATGTATATTTTTTGTGAATTTCTCAATTTTAATGGAAAAATTTAAATAGTTAATTCTAAAATAATAAAGTATTGCTGAGCCAACATATAATAATCGTATCTTCCCCTCCTCCCAAAAACGCCCTCCTCCCCCATGTGTATTATCCCCTCTCCCAGTATTGTTTTGTGTTGGCGATGAAGCATACTGGTTTTCTCCAAAAAAATTACTTCGTTAACCAAAAAGATTATTAACTTGTTAAGAAAAATTAACTGTAAGCAAGTTGAGGTGGAAAGCAGAAATGGCGTCCGGCCTAGTTATTGTCCGCTTTAAAGCAATTAAGGATACTGAAAGGTTTCTAGTTTTTTTGGCCCGTGATAATCCAGGACTTTTGAGTGATGACACCGATGGAGACCTTGTTATCTGGAGCCACAACCCGATCATGATCTCAAAGATGGCAGTGCAGTTTGGCTATGATAGTGAAACTAATGAAATCTGGGCAACATTTGAACCTGAAATAGTCAAAGCTGAAGCAATAAAAAAAGAAGAAGAAGCAATATGGGTGCGCTAACCCAATTGTAGTTGAGCTGAAAAGCAGTAATCCAGCTCGCTGACCACTCTAATTCATTTGCCTAGGGGTGAATTTAAATTTCACCTAATTTTTTATTCCCGCTTTTTAATTGGTTAAGTTCTAAATTTTTTCCACATAGTTAATGTTTTTAGAAGCTTAGTCTATTGTGTGATCTTATCTTTAAAAAATTAAATAAATACTTGCGGGTTAGCTTTAAATAATATATCTCTTTTTTATTTCTCATAAGTTTTATGAGAGGAGGATGATCAAATATGGATCTAAATCTTCAAGTAGGAAAATTCATGAGGAAGCCTATCTTCGTAGAGTTAGGAACCAATATGAAGCAGGTTGCCGATTTAATGGCAAAAGAAAAAACAGACGTGCTTGTAGTGCGTCAAAAGGGCAAAGTAGAGGGCATCATAACCGAGATGGATCTATTTTATATGTTTAAAAATTATGCTTTCCCCGAATTAGCGGGACAACCAGAGGATATAAAGGATATCAAACTGGAAAAAGCAATGATGAGTAAAACCTCAAAAGACTTCATGAGCGCCTGTCAACTATACGGTGTGCACCCTTGCCTCATGGTTGGTGAAGAGGACACCCTAGAAAACGCTATTAGAATAATGGTCGCCGGAGGAGAATCCCACCTACTGGTTATAGGACCAAAAGGTGACGTGGCAGGAACCGTATCCCCCAGTGACATAATAAAAGCATTCCTAAAGTAAGGGCTACAAACTATTTCTAAAATTTTTTTTCTAAAAAAATAAGAGCAACAAAAAATAATTAATTAATATTAAAAAAATGAAAAAGAAATGGAAGAAGTTAAACATCTATTTTTTTCTAGCGCGAATGCTAATCATCTGTAATTAAGGGACAATAGGATTAATCGATGAACTCGAAATATTTTATGTCGTGAATATTGCCTTTTCTCTCGTCTTGCCAGACTATTCTAACTCTTCTGCCCACCTTGATTTTACTCTCATCTAATTCGTTAACATAGTGCCAGATAGCGCTATCCGCCCCATCAAGTCTGACAGCAGCAACGGTAAATGGGAGGGGTTTAATTATTTCGCCAGTATTAGGATCAATGTAGGGAAACTTTACAACGGTGAAAGCACCAATAACACCTTCAGGTCCAAGCTCTACCCATTCATCCATTTTAACAAAGCACCTTCCACAAACTTGCCGTGGAAGAGCGTAAACTGTTCCACACTTGGAACACTTTATCCCAAGAAATTTCTTTTCCTTGAATCCATCAAAGAATTTTGTCCAGTATTCACCTACGTACCAATTATATGGCTGCCACATCTTTCCCGATGTTATAACTAGATACTCTTTCTTCTTTTCCTTGCCTTTTTCAGACATAATTTTTACCTCCAATGATCTACGACTCTAAAATTACTATGTCTGTCCAACTGCATCCTCCGAAACCAGTGGAAAGTGTTCTGTTAACTTCAACTGGTGCCTGGCGTTTACCCGCTTTTCCCATTATCTGTAAAGCTGCCTCGGCTACTCTGATCATGGCAGTTGCACCTATGGGATTTGTGCAAATTACGCCACCGGAAAGATTTATGGGCAAGTCACCGTCCCTGTCGTAAATACCTTCCTTATTCAGCTTAATGCTTTCACCGGGTCCACAAATGCCAAGAGATTCAGGCCACATTAATCCCGCAAACGAGGAGGGTGTGTACAACTCCATGAGATCGAAGTCTTTAATGGGATTCTTAATTTTGCACACTTCATAGGCTTTTTTAGAAGCTGACTCGAGAGTCGGCATTGTAATAACTTCTGTCCTTCCTATGCCCAAATCGCCGAAGTGTGTATAGTCGTGGCTGGTTACGCAGCATTTCACCCATGCTGGTCTATCTGTTATTTTTTTAGCCTTCGCTTCTTCTGCATAAATGATGGCACAGGCGCCGTCGGATCTGGGGCATATGTCTAGTAATTTTACGGGGTATGAGAGCATCGGTGAGTTTAGCACATCCTCAACAGTGGTTTTTCTCCGAACGTGGGCGTACGGATTATCTAGTGCATTATTGTGCTCTCTCGCAGATACTATGGCCGCGTCCTCCTCGGTCGCCCCGTAGAGTGCCATGTATGAAGTAGCCGCTGTCGCTAGGGGACCTATGGCTCCAGAGAAGAAGTCTCTTTCGACAATAGGATTAGCGCAAGTGGCTATTGCTGCCGTAGTGTCAGATTCGGAATTCTTTTCCCAGCCAATCGCTAGAACCGTATCAAACATACCAGAAGCTACATGATAGTATCCGGCTATAGCAACCGTGCTTCCGGTGGTTCCCCCAGTAGTCATTTTCATAACGGGCTTCATAAAGCCTCCGGAACCATCAATACTCCAAGTATCAACATAATTTATGCCTTCGAAGTGGTCCATATTCCCTATGACCACAGCATCAATCTCTTCTCGTGTAAGACTAGCGTCATCTAAAGCCCTCTGCACAGCCTCGTTTATCAGTTCCTGTCCATTTACGTCGGGTCTGTGAGACCTGTGATGGGTTTGACCTACTCCAACAATTCCTACTTTTTTCATATTTTTCACCTCATTTCCCTAATATGAACACACAGTGCGATTGCCCACAGGGTCCATTTATTCCGTGTGCCAATGCAACCTCTGCGTCCGCCACTTGTCTTTTGTCTGCTGTTCCTCTCAGCTGAAGTACACCCTCGATTATTCTGACCAACCCTGCTACCAGTACTGGGTGGGCTGAAATCACGCCTCCTGACGGGTTTACTGGTAGCTGACCATCCATCCCAGTTACACCTTCATCTAGTAGCTTTCCACCTTCACCCTTTTTGCAAAATCCTAGTCCTTCCATCCACATGGGTTCCATGTAGGAAAAAGCGTCGTAAACTTCCGCTACGTTGATTTCTTTTAACGGTTTAGTTATTCCGGCCATTTTGTAGGCTCTTTCAGCGGCATCTCTTAGAGCTGTGGTTTCTGCTAGATCCCGTTCTCCCAGGTGATAGGCGTCGCAGCAGTATCCTATTCCTTTTATCCAGATGGGATTATCGGTGATTTTTTTGGCTACATGCTCTTTTGCCAGTATTATTGCCGCTGCTCCGTCCGATACCGGTGAGCAGTCAAGAACTTTTAAGGGGTCAGCTAGCATCTTTGAGTTGAGTACATCCTCCACGGTAATATCCAAGGGTAAGTGTGCGTAGGGATTATTAAAGGCGTTTTTGTGATTCTTGACTGAAACCTTTGCGAATTGCTCCTCCGTGGCTCCGTATTTAGTCATGTATCTTCTTGCCTGAAGGGCTGATGAGGATATGGCGTCTAGTCCGAGCACCCTTTCGTAAATTGGATCAAATGCACAGTTGAAAACTGCTCGGGGGTTGCATTCCGATATTTTGGCGTGTGCACAGACCACTGTGGTGTCGAATTCGGATAAAGTGCGCATAACACCCATTACTGCGCCGTAGGTTCCGTCACCCTCAACTGTGGTTACATCGCGACCAACAGAGCCCGAGGCATCCATTACTGCCATGCTGGAAATGGTTCTGCCATCCCAGAAATCGTTTGAAACGGTCACCACATTATCAATATCGTCCCGCACCATTCCGGCATCTTCCAAGACTTTGGAAACCACTTCAAAAATCATATCGGCGAAAATCTGTTTGGGTTTCTTGCCCTCATGCTTGGTTTGAGCTACTCCAACAATTCCAATCTTCATTCTTTTTCACCCCACTGGTTTAAAATACTTTATGTCGAGATAGTTTCCTTCCGGATTCTCGTTGAACACTGCTTTAACCCTCATACCAACCCGAATTTTATCGAAATCCACTTCGCCGAGCATGTGTACAAACCCGGTGTCTGCTCCGTCTAGTTTTATTATGCCATAGGCTATTGGTGGCTCTTTTGGCTGTATGAGCGGTTCACCATAATGGACAACAGTATATGTTAAAAGGGTTCCAGTGTCGCTCAGTTCCACCCACTCGTAGCACTGCTTAAAACATTCTATACAGGTTTTTTTAGGAGGTATAAAGACTTTTGCACAATCAGGGCATTTCGTTCCCCAAATCTTCTTATTGTCTTTGATCTCTGTGTAAAACCTTGTTGCATATTCCCCAGCATGCCACTGATATGGTACCTTTATTCCGCTTCTATGAACATATATTCCTTCATCTTTTTCACTCATATCAGAAACCTCGTTTCTTTTTTAAAATGCAAATTCCATTCCACCCTCAGAATAAATTAACAGTATTCACACCTGACCTTGTTCCAATTTTTAGCTTTTACAATTTTTTTAATTGTGCTGCGCTAATTCATCCGCATTCACTTATTGGTCATTTATAGGTATTACTTGTAAATCTCCACCTTTTAATGGCGTTAAGCCTCCTTGTGTTTTACATATATGAGAGATCTTACTAGAGGTTTTTCTGACTCGGTTGATGAGGATGAAACGGAACAAAGCGATATAACGACGATTCTTTCGAATATTAAAATTTTTCCTTAAAATAGTTATTTGTAAAAATCTTTAAGAAGAGTCTCGAGTTCTATGGGAAATTGAAATTTTATCCAGATAGTTTAATCTCTATTGGGTGAATGAATGTTTATTTTGCCAATTATACTTTGTAGTTAATTGCATATTGAATCATGTATGTGTATTTAATCCTAAATTGAGTTATATGTATAAAAAGTATTCTTCAACTTATTCACACAAAAAAAATATATATAACATTACACTGTCGTGATTAAAAAATTGGAAAAAATTAATGAAATGATATGTAACGCTCATAGTTATGGTAAAACATTAAAATCATAACATAAAATATGATTGTTTAGATATCTGTGTGAGCTTTTTTGAGTTAGAGGATGTGGTGTTGTGTTTGATCCAGAGGCAATAGAAGAGATAGAAGAACGCAATAAAGAATGGAAAAAACAGGTTGAAGGGTATAAGGAACGCGATGTGGAGTTTGTAACCGACTCGGGCATTCCGGTAAAGCGATTGTATACTCCTGCGGATATTAAAAACCATGATTACTTAAGAGACGTAGGCTTCCCTGGTCAGCCTCCTTATGCAAGAGGTATATATTATAACATGTATCGCGGCCGTCTTTGGACAATGCGGTTGTTTTCCGGCTATGGTACCCCCGAGGAAACAAATGAAAGATGGAAGTTACTATTAAATGAAGGGGAAACCGGATTTAGTGCCGCAGTTGATGGTTTAACCTTTAATGGTGTAGACCCGGATGACCCTAGAGGTATAGCAGAAGTAGGTACATCAGGAGTGCCCCTTTACTGTATTGATAGTATGTTTGCGCTTACCGAAGGATTACCTATAGATCGGATTAGCGTGGCTTTGGTTGTTGAGCCTTTTACCTCAGCTCCTGTGTGTGCGATGTACTTTAACATGGCTGAGGCTCGGGGCCTTGATATGAAAAAATTGATGGGAACCTGTCAGAATGATATCCTAACTATGACTCTGGGTTTTGTGCCCTATGAAAATGTTGCACCACACCACCTCGTTAGATTGGCATGCGATTTAATCGAATGGACAGTACCCCAATTCAATGTCCCAAAATGGCATCCTATAAATTTTACCACTTACAACTACCGAGAGGGCGGAATTGACGCTATTCAGGAACTGGGATTCGGGTTCGCCAACGCCATCGCACATATCGATGATGTGCTAGGAAGGGGCTGGAAAATAGACGACTTTGTGGGGCGACTAGCATTCCATCTTTCGGCACACAAGGACTTTTTTGAGGAAATTGCCAAGTATCGGGCGGCTCGAAGAATCTGGTATAAACTCATGAGAGACAAATACGAGGCTAAAGACCCAAACTCGTATCAGTTTAGGTTCCACATCCAAACCGCTGGAAGCTCATTAACAGCCCAACAGCCAACAGTGAACATCGTTAGAACCTCTATCCAAGCTTTGGAAGCTGTGCTCGGCGGCTGCCAGTCTATGCACACAAACTCTTATGACGAAGCGATATGTCTTCCAAGTAAGGAAGCGGTACTTCTCGCTTTAAGAACCCAACAAGTAGTTGCAGAAGAAACCAGAGTCACAAATACTATTGATCCCCTTGCGGGTTCCTATTATGTGGAATGGTTGACCGATGAAATAGAGGAAAGAGTTTGGAAATACTTAGACAAGATAGAAGCCCACGGCGGCATAGTGGGAGGATTAGAAAGTGGATGGTTGTTCTCAGAGATGAGAGACGCTTTCCATAAACGTCAAAGCAACATAGAGGGAGGAAAGGAGAAGGTAATAGGCGTAAATATCTACCGTATGGAAGAGGAACCATCCTCCAAAGTTTTTAGAACAAACCCAAGAGCTGCGGAAATAGAGATTGAACGTATCAGGAAGCTGAAGACGCGAAGAGACAATAAAAAAGTGGAAGAAATTTTAGACCAGCTACGTAAGGTTTGTGAAAAGGAACAAAACGTAATGCCAACAATTATGAAAGCCACCAGAGAAGGAGCAACCCTAGGGGAGATATGTAACATATATCGCGAAATATGGGGTACATGGGACGCACCCATGCTAACTTAAGAGGTGCTTTCATATGCCTAAGAAAATTAAGTTCCTAATGTCCAAACCCGGAGTAGATGGTCACTGGAGAGGCGCGGTAACCGTGTCCATGGGACTAAGAGACGCGGGAATGGAGGTTGTTTTCGGCGGTTTTCAGTCCATAGAACAAATAGTGAAAACAGCCATTGAGGAGGATGTGGATATTATCGGAATGAGCATCCATTCCGGAGCACACCTTGCTTACACAAAAAATCTCGTTGAATCACTAGAGAGAAAAGGACTTAGAAACAAATTCATGATTTTGGTAGGTGGAGCAATTCCAGAAGTAGATTTTGAAGAGCTAAAGAAAATTGGTGCGGCAAACGTGTATGGTCCAGGATCCTTGATTAAAGACATAATTGCCTTTATCCGCGAAAAATTTGATCAAGAGTAATCTCTTAGGATTGAGCAAACAAGACATGAGGGACCACCTGTCCGATTGAGGCATATTTCCTCTCCCTGGAATTCAATTACTTCCACTCCTTCTTTTTCCAAAACCTTTTTTGTCTCGTCGTTTCCTGCCACCATTAAGCATTTTCTGGGCTCTAGCATTAAAGCGTTACAGCCTTGTGATTCGAACTCGGCCTTTGTAACTTCAATTATTTGAATCCCTCTGTTTTTTAAATTCTCAATAAGGGCAACGGGTGCCAACTCAGGATAAACCAGTGCTAAATCCTGATCAATTAAACTAACTAGGAATAAAAGGTGAAGACAATCTGCAGGTCCATGCCAGTGAGGTAAGTCTATCTGCCATATGTTATTCATAAAATCTTTAAGGAGAAGCTTCAACTGTTCGACCCCCAAGTCATTGGAACGGTAAGATCGACCAACGATGACCGTTCTTGGATCCAGCCACAGTAGGTCTCCACCCTCAAGAGTTGCGCCCCCCTGAATTTGTCCAAGAATAGGAATATTCAGTTTTAAAATATTATCTCTCAGGGTTTGTTCTTCACCCTTTCTTAACTCTTTGCCCATCTGGAGAATCACTGCTCCCCGATCTGTTACCATTGCCGGGTCGCTTGTAAAAATCGCATCAAGGCGCTCCTTATGAGTATCCTCAACAAAATCTACTCGGATTCCCTCTGACTTTAAAATTTCAACAAAATTAGCATGCTCCTCTCTTGCCAACTCGATGTCTGGCTTTCTAAGATAACTCCATTTTCTCCATTCTTCCAAATGTGTTTTTTCCTCCATAGGACTCCGCACAAGGACTCTCTTGAGAGCACCTATCATGGATTGACTTCCATATGGACGAGCCATATTTGTTCACTTCTTTATGATAAATCAGAGCCTATTTTTAGGATAGGATTTTCGCCTATATAAGCAGTTCCACTAATTTCTTTTTTAGCGTTTAATTTATATAAGAGTTAATGGAATTTATGTGCAAATTCGGGGTTTTAAAGATGACCATCAAGTATGAGGTTTATAGAGAGAGATGGATAGTGCTTGCATCGTTTTGGGTGATATTCTTACTCGGTGGTTTACTCTGGGTTGCTTTTGCTCCGATTTCGTCAACTGTGAGACAAGATTTCTTCCCGGTTTTCAATGAAACGCTTATCACCTTGCTTACAGCGGGTATACCACTTATATTTCTAGTATTCGCTATTCCAGCAGGAGCGCTGGTGGACAGGAAGGGATGGAAACTTGCAACATCAATAAGTGCGGTTCTCTTTGTTGTGGTGGGATTTGGTAGAGTCTTTGCACCAAGCCTAGAAATACTCTTAATGTTTCAGCTGATCCTTGGTGCTGCCGGTGCCTTCGTCTTCTCAAGCGTGTCAAAGGTGGTCACAAACTGGTTCCCCTTGCACGAGGGAGGGTTTGCTCAGGGAGTAGCGACACTTGCTCAGTTTGTCGGAATAATGCTTGCTTTAATATTAACTCCTTTATTATTAGCATCTATTGGGTTCAGGTCTGCTCTGTTCATCTACGCTATTGTGGCTCTAGCTGCTGCGATTCTCTTCTTTTGGAAATCGAAGGAGAAACCTCCAAAACCACCTGAGGAGAGGGTTGAAATCCCCACTATATCTATGAGAGAGCGTATGTCGAGAATTTTTAGGGTTAGAGATTTCTGGATTCTTGCTTTCGCTTTTGTCATCAGCTTCGGGGGCTACGTTGGGCTAACAACTTTTATAGAGAGAATGACAGCATCAAACGAACAATTCTTCTACAAGTTCTTTGAATTCTTTATAGCAAGCAATTATCCTCAGCTCTTCCAGTTTCTCATTACTCCGGAACAGCAAGCCTTTGGAGGACTAATTGCAGGTATGATAACTTTTGGAGGCATCCTCGGCTGTATCATTATCCCAAGAATATCTGACAGAATTGGACGCAGAAAACCATTCCTCATAGTAGCAGCTTTCACGGTACTTCCAACACTATTCGCTCTCGGAACCATGAGTGGCAACACACTCCTAGTTGCAGCATTCTTTAACGGCTTCTTCCTCCTCGCAGCCCTACCAATAGCTCTAGAAATTAACGTCGAGTTAAAAACAATAGGCCCAGCCCTGGCAGGCCTCTCAGTAGGACTACTGCTCTTCTTCGGTCAGGTCGGTGGTATAACCATCCCTCTAATAATGGAGATGCTCATGGCCAACACCAACTCATACCTTTTCTCAACAATATTCTACTACACAACAACTTTTTCATATACCGCAATCATAGGCCCCCTCATATTGCTATTCACTCCACCACCACCGATTCCAGTATCAGGCATGTTCTTCGGACCAATAATGTTTGTGATCTTTTTCACTGCAATAGTTCTAGTAACATTGTTCTTCCTAAAAGAAACAGGAAGAGCACACAAGTAATCACCCCCCTATTTTTTATCATATTAATTTCTTCCTTACTAAAGCTGGGCAACTATAATCACTTATTCATAGTAAATCTACCGAAAAACAGAATCCAAAAAAATGCTTTTATAAATCTAAATTTTTCGAAATAAGGGAAAAAGATAAAACCAATTAAAAAGGATAGATATAACTAATCTTTAAGGATTTTGAAAATTATTAAATAAAAGTTACGTAGTTAATATATACACTTTTAGGAGTTTTTAGTTTTGGAAGGAAAATTGTCTAATAGGGTGGCTCTTGTTACTGGTGGTGCTTCGGGTATTGGTCGGGGTATTGCTCACCGCTTCGCATTAGAAGGAGCCAAAGTTTCCGTAGTTGACATTAACCTTGAAGGTGCAAAAAAGGTTGTAAAGGATATAGAAAATTTGGGTGGTAAGGCTCTGGCGGTTGAGTGTGATGTGGGTGACGAGAACCAGGTAAATAAGGCAGTTAGAGAGACTGAGGAGAGTCTTGGTAGAGTGGGTATTCTTGTGAACAACGCGGGTAATGTAACTTTCAATCTAGTATCAAACATGACAACAGAACAGTGGCGCGATATGTTTAGAGTTCATGTTGAAGGAGCATTCTACTTTTCTCGGGCTATTGTCAAGTCTATGGAGACGGGTGATAGGATAATTAACATATCCTCAGTAGCAGGGCTCACAGGTGAAACCATGGGAGCCCACTATAGTGCAGCAAAGACAGCATTACTTGGGTTTACAAGAACACTGGCGTTGGAGGTGGCTCATCAGGGAATCACAGTAAATGCAATCGCCCCCGGAATAATCGAAACAGCTATGACAAAGGAAATCATAGCAGGCGCACCCGAATTCTGCAAGGATATACCCATCCATAGGTTCGGGACACCAGAAGACATAGCTGAAACTGCGGTCTTCCTAGCATCACCAGGAGCAGACTACATTACGGGTCAGGTTATTGTTGTGGACGGCGGACTTACTCTTTACAACACAAGTCAGCAATTAATACACCGAGCCTTAGGAATCTGAAGCCCCGCCAAATACACCCTATTTCTTTCACCTGCAAAGTTTTGAAAAAAATGGAAATAAGAAAAGTCAGTAATAAAATCTAATCGAGTTTATTTTGAGACCTTGGCTTTGAAAAAAGCAACTTACAAAGAAATTCGCCTAATCGAAGTTAAAAAGCCCTTTAATTTTATCCTCACTCTTAAGAAAAACGCGGGATGGAATTGGATAACCCCCTACGAAATTATGTAACAAAAAACATTTTGGACCACTCTAAGACTAAGAAATGAAAAGCTATTGGGATTAAAACTCAAACAAAGAAAAAATGATATAGAAGCCACAATCTACTCAATTGAAGAAATCACAGAAGAAAACATGAAAGAGGCTTTAAATGTCCTCAAAATCGGACTAGGTGCCGATGTCGATTTACAGGAATTTTACGAAATTGCAAAAAAGGACAGTATACTTAAACTTGTGATTCAGGATCCGTATGGAATGAAACCATACTTTGCGAATTCTGTCTTTGGGAGGACACTTCTAGCGATAATTCTCCAGATGGCTCCCATAAAAGAGAAGCTATGAAATGTTAGACTGCATAATCGATAATTATGCTGAATACTTTTCATTCGATGGGGAAACTGTAAAACACTGGCCTTCACCAAGCAGATTAAAAAAGGTAACTGAGAAGGAACTCAAAGAAAAATGCATACTAGGATACCGAGCAAAATTCATAAAACAACTCTCACAATTCAACCAAATCCCTAATATCATAGATTTATGGAAAAAATCCACAGACGAAGCGGCATAATGTTATAGGTATGTTTTTTTCACAGGGGGTATGTGTTTTTGTTTGCTGGCTGCTTGTAGAGGAGGCGTTATTAAGCCTTCTTTTCCAAATCTAAGCCCTATTAGGGAAGTTGGGCAGAACACTTCCACATACCCAAAATCAAAAATACATACCTATTACTTTGTGCCCAGTAGTTCTTAGGTTCGTTTAATGATTTTTGGCGGTGTGGGGTTTTT
>NZ_JBRAKS010000010.1:0-26746 GCF_052745115.1 Candidatus Jordarchaeum sp. | reverse complement strand
TGGATAACTGAACAGTCCCTCCATCAGGACCAAGTCCCTCGCCCAGCCTAAGGACACCCCATATTTAGTTACTTACATACCAACAAACCTATATTGCTGTTGTTTTCAGCTAAAATAAATACCGCTAAAGTAATTTATTCCGCCTCAGAACAAAATAATACTAAAAACACTAAAAATCCAGCAACAAAAATTGCACACAATTCTTAAATACAATCCCAAACGATAACCAAACTAGCAACACCCAACCCTCAAGGGCGACAAAAATGGACTGGAACCAAATAGAAAAAAAATGGCAACAAAAATGGAGACAAACAAAAATATTCCAAACAGACCCCCCACCAAAGAATAAAAGAAAATCTAAACATTCAAAAGGATTTCTAATTACATTTCCCTACGCTTATATGAATGGGTCATTGCATTTGGGTCATGGTTTGACTTGTTTGCGTTGTGATATTTTTGCTCGGTTTAAGCGTATGCAGGGTTTTAATGTGTTGTTTCCGTTTGCTTTTCATTATACGGGTGAGCCTCTTGTGGGTGTGGCTAAGCGTGTTGCTGAGGGTGATAAGAAGCAGATTGATATTTTGGTTAGGGGTGGTGTGCCTCGGGAGGAAGTCAATAAGTTTACGGATCCTAAATACATCGGGGACTACTACCGTGCTGAGGCTGTTGAGGCGGTGGATCGGATTGGTTTTAGTGTTGATTGGCGGCGGCAGTTTACCACTGTTGATCCTCCTTATAATAAGTTCATTGAGTGGCAGTATTGGACTTTGCGGGATGGGGGTTATGTGGTTTTGGGTAGTCATCCTGTGGTTTGGTGTCCTCGGTGTTTGTCGCCTACGGGGGATCATGATCGATTGGTGGGTGAGGGTGTTTCTCCGATTGAGTATACTTTGTTGAAGTTTGAGTGTGATGGTGCTTTTCTTATGGCTGCTACTCTGCGTCCGGAAACTGTTTTTGGTGTTACGAATATGTGGTTGAATCCGGATGCGACTTATGTGCGTGTTCGTGTGGATGGTGAGGTGTGGGTTGTTAGTCGGGAGGCGGTTCAGAAGATTCGTGACCAGCTTCATGAGGTTGAGGTTTTGGAGGAGTTTGAGGGGCGTAGGCTTATTGGTAAGTCTTGTCGTAATGTGGTGGTGGGTGATGAGGTTCCAATTTTGCCGGCTTCTTTTGTTGATTCGGGTAATGCTTCGGGTGTGGTTATGAGTGTTCCGAGTCATGCTCCTTTTGACTGGGCGGCTATTGCTGATCTGTGTAGGCATCCGGAGGTTCTTAAGGAGTATGGGGTTGATCCGAGTGTTGTGGAGGGTTTGGAGCCTATTTCTTTGATTGAGACTGAGGGTTATGGTGAGCATCCTGCGGTGGAGCTGGTGGAGGCGGCGGGTATTAAGGATCAGAATGATGAGCGGTTGGAGGAGATTACTAAGGAGGTTTATCGGAAGGAGTTTCATAAGGGTGTTCTAAAAAAGGTTACTGGTAGGTATGCGGGGCGTGGTGTTAGCGAGGTTAAGGGTGAGCTGATTGCGGATTTTGTGGCTGAGGGTAAGGCGAGTAGTTTGTGGGAGACTGCGGAGCCGGTGGTTTGTCGTTGTAATACGCGTACTATTGTTAAGATTTTGGAGAATCAGTGGTTTTTGAAGTATGGGGATCCGGAGTGGAAGGCTCGGGTTAGGGGGCTTTTGGAGCGTATGGTTATTGTTCCGGATGAGGCTCGGAATGCTTTTGAGTATACTGTTAACTGGTTGGAGGATAAGGCGTGTGTGAGGCGGAGTGGTTTGGGTACTAGGCTTCCTTGGGATCCGGAGTGGATTGTGGAGACTTTGTCTGATTCTACGGTTTACATGGCTTTTTACACTGTTGCTAAGCATATTTATGGTTTGGGAGTTCCGGCTGAGAAGTTGACTCGTGAGGTTTTTGACTATATTTATCTGGGTAAGGGTAGTTTGGAGGAGGTTGCGGGGAGGAGTGGTTTGGATGAGGAGCTTTTGGAGGATATGCGGGGTGAGTTTGAGTATTGGTATCCGGTTTCTCTGCGGAATTCGGCTAAGGAGTTGATTTTTAATCATTTGACGTTTTTCCTGTTTCATCATGTGGCGATTTGGCCGGAGGATAAGTGGCCGCGGATGGTGGGGGCTAATGGTATGATTCAGATTGAGGGGGAGAAGATGAGTAAGTCTCGGGGGATTTTTATTACTTTGAAGGAGGCTTTGGATCAGTATAATGCGGATCCTACTCGTTTGGAGTTGGCTTATTCTGCTGAGGGATTGGTGGATCCGGATTGGAGGGCTCAGGAGGTTACGAGTCTCCGCAGGAGGTTGGAGATGTTTTACGAGTTTGCGACCAAGCTTCCTGAGACCAAGTCTTTGAATCGGAATATTGACCGATGGCTTTTGAGCAAGCTTCACAGGCATATTAAGACGGCTACCGAGTATTATGAGGTTATGAGGAATCGCTCCGCTCTTCAGGAGGGCTTTTTCGATTTATGGAATGATATTCGCTGGTATATGAGGCGTACCGAGGAGTATTCAGATGTTTTGAAGACTGCTGTGGAAACTATGACCTTGTTGCTCTCTCCGGTAGCTCCGCATGTCTGTGAGGAAATCTGGGAAAAGACTGGTCACAAGAAATTTATTGTTCAGGATTCTTGGCCGGTATTTAATGAGAAGTATATTGATGAAGAGTTGGAGATTGAGGAGGGGCTTATTAGTGAAACTATTGAGGATATTAAGGAGATTCTAAAGGTTGCTAGAATTGAGAAGCCCTCTAAAATTACTCTTTTTGTGGCTCCCGGTTGGAAGTACAAGATTTTGGAGGAGTTTATTAAAAGTAGAGACGACCTGATTAAGAGGGTGATGGCGGATCCTGAGATTAAGAAGCAGGGAAAAGATGCTGCGGGTTATGCTCAGAGGCTGCTTAAGAATCCTCGCCACGAGATGATTACTCAGGACAGGGAGTTTAAGACTATGGTTGAGGCTCGGAGTTTTCTTGCTAAGGAGTTCGGAGCAAAAGTTGAAGTCTTGAAGGCTGAAGAGTCTAAGCATGAGAAAGCCAGAGTCGCAGAGCCCTTAAAGCTAGGAGTTCTTGTCGAAAAATAGGGAAATATGGGATTTATTCAATTATGGGCTGGTTTCTATGGCCAGGTTACTGTTTGGGGGGGTTCGGGGAGTTTTTCTCCTATGTATTTTTTGATTTTTTTGGGCCAGTCGTCGTAGTTGAATCCGTGGCGTATTAGGGTGACGTATGCGTATCTTGAGGGGCCGATGCCGACGCAGCCGGTGTAGACGGTTTTTCGGGTTTTGTCTCGGAAGTGGAATCTTTTTGCGTAAAAGTCTGTGTGTACGTGGAAGCTGGAGATTTCTAGTTCGGCTTCTGGTCTGCTTTTGGTTTCGAAGGGTAGTATTACGGTGAGGTCGTAGGTTTTTACGAATTCTTCTTCTTTTTCTTCCTCGGTGATTCCGGCGTGTTCCAGGTACACTGCGGTGGTGGCGTCTATTCGGTATTCGAGGTCCAAGTCTTTGTCGATCATGGTTATTGCTTTTTCGAGCACTTGGTCTCTTATTTCTACGCATTTTTCGGGTGGGGCCATGTAGACGAATTCTACTCTGTGGAACTCGTTTAGCCGTTCCAAGCCTTTGAGTCCTCCGCCTTCCCAGCGCCAGGTGGGCCCGTTTTTATCATAAAATTTTATGGGGTTTTTCTCTAGTGCTTCAATGTCCACTATTTCTTGGGCGAATAGTTCGTAGAAGGGCTCGCACTGGGCATAGGATAGTCCAAACATGGGGGGGCGTAGTTTCTTCTGCAGAAGCTCTACGGGAGGCGTGCTGGTTATTTCCACGTAGTCTAGGATTTCCTCGAATTCTTTGGGGTCTCGAGATATAGGAGGGCAGGCCCATATTATTTCGTTTGCTATTCCTAGGTGTCCTTTTTTCATTTCCACGTCGAGGGGGATTAGTCGGGGGAGCATGACTTCCTGGAAGCCTAGGGGTTTGGCTATGTCGTCGATGATTATGTTTTCTACGGCTCTGATGAGCGCTGCGTAGGGGGGCATTATTTGCCAGATGCCCGCACCGGGAAATTCTTTTACCCATCCCAGTTTGACCGCCGTCTCCGTGGGGTCCTCCCGTATCTTATATTTTTCCAGGCCTTTCTTGCTTCTTTCAATGGTGCGGGTGAATTCCGCTTTTCCAGTGACGTATTGGGCGGCGACTTTTTCTTCGAGCCGCCGCAGTATCCGGTCGGGATAATTTCTTTTGAGTTCGCTTTCATCCATTTCCACTAGAGAGAGGTAAGCTTTGTTGCCCTCGATTTTTAATTCTTTGGTGAAGGGAATGGTTACCTGCTCTAAGGGTTCTTTTTCAAGCTCCGTTTCTATATGGTAGTTGGTGGCCACTGTTCTTCGAACGCCCACGTGGTATTTTGCTCCCAAGAGGTTGGATAAAGAGTTGGATAGCCGGAGAATGGCGGAGTGCGGTCTTACATACCTGCCGCTAACTATTTGTAATTCTATTTTATCACCTTTAAGGCTCCATTGGGTTACTTGAGCTGCCTCAGACTCCTTCCCTTTAGGAGCGCCCTTTTTGAGCAGTTTCTGGTTAGCGTCCTCAAAAAACGCATTTAATTCACTTTGCGCCTCATTAGGAAGATCATCACCAAGTTCGATATAACCATCCAACTTTAAATGCAACATCTTCACCTCTTTACGGGAAAAACTTGAAGGTTTACCACGAAAAAAAAGTAAACCATGTTTCACCGATAATTAAACATTCGTGCTAAAACCCCTTTCATAGTAAGGTTACGGTGTACCCACTTGAAAAGCCAGTGTATAAAAACATTTTGGAAAAATTCTTTTTAAAAATGTTTGAATTTAGGGAAGTTCAGAACCAGAAGTCATAATGGTGTACTTTACCAGCTTAACACCTTTTAATGCAAGGAGTTCATTATTAAGTTTCTCAACATTCTTTACATCACCACGAACCGCTAGCACAATCATGCAGTCCCTCTCATCCAGATGAACGTGCATAGAGGATGCGATTAGATTAATATGCTTATGCTGCAGTTCGGTGAGCTCATCCATTATACCAGTGGTTTCATGATCCAATATGATGGTTATGGATCCCGCCATAGGGCCCTCACTCTTATCCATCCAGGTATAGTTCACTATGAAGTCCCGCATTGCCTTGCGTATAGCATCAGATCGACCCTGTATTCCAAGCGTTTCGGTCACCTTATCAAACTCTTTCAGCAGATCCTCTGAGAGAGAAACGCTGAAACGAATAAACTTTTCCGATTCTGCCTTTTCCGGTTCCTCCAAGGTTTCAACCACCCTTAAAATCATCAAGAAAGCAGATTAAGAATAGTTAAGGCATATATTTTGGCTGCTCTCAGCAAATCATCCACCGACACACTCTCATTCGCAGTATGCGCCTCATTGGGATCTCCTGGCCCAAAAACCGCTGTAGGAATACCACGTAAAATACAGTGTTTAGCCACTGTAACACCGCCAACCCCAATAAGCTTCGGCTTAATCCCCGTTACCTCACTAACCACCTTTTCAAGCACCCTAACCACCGGATCTTCAGGTGACACTTCCGTCGGAGGATCAGAAC
Organism: Candidatus Jordarchaeum sp.; assembly: GCF_052745115.1. Lineage (NCBI taxonomy): Archaea > Promethearchaeati > Candidatus Jordarchaeia > Candidatus Jordarchaeales > Candidatus Jordarchaeaceae > Candidatus Jordarchaeum > Candidatus Jordarchaeum sp. The sequence goes on along the minus strand of NZ_JBRAKS010000010.1, from coordinate 21,140 downwards.
TAATAGGCTCTATAGTAACCTCTAAACCCGGATTCTCCCTCTGAACACTCCTCACAAATTCCCGCAACTCATTAACTATCTGCTTCGGATCCTGAGAAGGCAAAAACCGGATATCGATAATGGCTTCAGCGGAAGCCGGAACAATATTCGCAGCCACCCCACCCTTAACAGTTCCAACGTTTACGGTGGGAGCACTGAATAAACGATGCCCGGAATACGCCATTTTCAGATTCCCTATCTTAGCCAAAACCTTGGAAAGATTCACAATCGCATTCACTCCCTTATCCGGCCTACTACCATGAGCTTGCAAGCCCGTACACTTCAGCTTAACCCACAACCGCCCCTTCTCCCCAATCTCAATCGACTCACACCGAGTCTGCTCCGCCACCAAAGCATAATCCGCAGTCAACCCCGTCTCATTCAAAAGATACTTGATACCCAGTTCATTCCCAGTCTCCTCATCCGCCACCGCCACAAACATCAAACGACCCCTAACGGGAAAATTAAACTCCTTAAGCGCCTGCAAAGCCAAAAGAACCGAAGCCATAGGCCCCTTATCATCCACAGCACCCCGACCCACAATCCGACCATCAGTAGGAATCGCCTTAAACGGATCATAAATCCAACCATCACCCGCAGGCACCACATCCAAGTGAGTAACAATCATCAAAGTAGGGGCACCCCCCCGATCCACCAAACCCACCACATTAGTCCGCCCCTTCTCCTTCTCATAAGTCTCAGTATGCAACCCAATCCGGTACAACTCCCCCCGAACCACATCCGCACAAACCTTCTCATTACCCGGAGGATTAACGCTACGCGCAGAAATCAAATCCCCCAATAAATTCAAAAGATACTCCCTACGCTCATCAATAAAACTCAGAATCTTACCCCTAACCTCAGGAAGCAACACACCCGCAGTCACAAAAGACGGCTTCTCCTCAATCCCCAACAAACGCCGAGAAACACTCTGAAAAGCCATATTCACCTTATCACCAGTCTTAGCACTAGTCTCAATATAAGGAGCACCCAAACTCCGAGCCAACCTCTCAGCCTCCCCTTGAGAAACCACCCGCTCACCAGCCAAATCATTCTTATTACCAATAATAACAATCGGCACCTCACCACAAACATCAAACAACTCCCTAACCCACACTGAAACATTCTTAAAACTCTTACCATCAGTCAAATCAAAAACAACCACACCACCCTTAGCACCAGCATAGAAAAACGAACGCAAATGACTAAACGAAGGCTGACCACCCAAATCCCAAATCTGCAAAGTCACAACATTATCATCAACACTCAACGAATGAGCAGCAAAAGACGTACCCAACGTCATCTTATAATCTTCTGAAAACCTATTCTCAGTAAGACGAACAATCAAACTAGTCTTGCCCACACCACCATCTCCCACTGTCACGATTTTGAATGCATATTCTTCTTGTTTAGGCATTTGTCCACTCCACCCTTTTTTATCTTATTTTTGTCTTCATTTTTTGGTTTCTTTCCGGTCTTTAATTATTTACTTTGTTTTTTAGTTTATAATGTTTCCTAGTTTCTGTTTTAATTTATACTTTGAGGGATATTTAAATTTTAAACCCAAAATTTTAATTTTTATATGAAAATTTCTGTGAATGCGGTATTAGTTTTGTCTAGGATGAGTTGAATTTTTGTTGATAACTTTTATTAATGTTGAGACTGGAAGTTTTGGAGGTGTTGAAGTTTTTAAGGTTATAATTGGCTTATTGAAGGTTTCATTGAAAGGCTATGTTATTGGAGAGGGTGAAAAATTTTTATTAGCTGACTGTTTTTAAATGTGTTGTAGTTCCTTTTTTGTAGTTTTGAGGTGTTTGGTTTGTCGGTTGAGAAGCAGTTGGTGATTGTTGGTGCGGGGCCTGCGGGGTTGAGTGCTGGTATTTATGCGGCTCGGTTTGGTTTGGATGCTGTGGTTTTGGAGGCTAAGGTTAGTGGTGGTCAGGCTGCTGAAGCCGCTGTGATTGAGAATTATCCGGGGTTTGTTAGTGTTCGGGGTATGGAGCTTATGGATGTGATGCGGCGGCAGGCTGAGGAGTGTGGGTGTGTGATTCATGATTTGGAGCCTATTAAGAAGATAGAAAAGAAGGGTAAGAAGATCAGGGTTGTTTCGGAAAGAGAAACTTATGTGGCGGATGCGGTTATTGTTGCTACGGGGCGTGTGCATACTAGGCTGGGGGTTCCAGGGGAGGAGCGGCTTAGTGGTAGGGGTGTTAGTTATTGTGCGACGTGTGATGGGCCTTTGTTTAGGGGTAGGAGGGTTTTGGTGGTTGGTGGTGGGAATACTGCTTGTTCTGAAGCTTTGTATCTGAGTGATGTGGCGAGGGAGGTGCATTTGGTTCATCGGAGGGATGATTTGAGGGCTGAGGCCTATTATAAGAGGGTTTTGGCTGAGAAGGGGGTTAAGTTTCACTGGAACAGTGAGGTGAAGGAGATTGAGGGGGATAAGATTGTGAATCGGATCCGCTTGGTTAATAATAAGACGGGGGAGGAAAGCAGTCTGGATGTGGATGCGGTTTTTATAGCGGTGGGTTATCGACCAGTGAGTGAGATTGCCAAGGAGGCGGGAGTAAAGATGGATGAGGAGGGGTATATTGTGGTGGATAGGGAGCAGAAGACCAGTGTTGAGGGGATTTTTGCTGCGGGGGATGTTACGGGTGGGGTTTTTCAGATTGCTACGGCGGTGGGTGAGGGAGCGGCGGCGGCGGTAAACGCCTACTTGTACATTAGGGGCGGATGGTATGGTCCCTCCAAATAATTTTTTGGGAATGGTGGATCATTTTACGTTCTTTTTCGGGGATTTTTCTTATTTTCTTATTTTTTGTTCGTTATGGTAGGGGAGTGTTGCTGGTACCATTTTTGATGAAAAACTGTTAAAATTGAGCTTTAGGTGCCGAATAGTTATAAGAATTCTTTAGGTAGGAGAAAAACATTGGGCTTGTTTATTTTTAGGGTTTTACGCTTAGGCCCAGTATGGTTGTTTGATGTATAGGTATGCGGTCATGGCGGCTTTGACTCCTTCACCTATTGCGGCGGAGATTCTCATGGCTCCGCCTGCCACGTCGCCGGCTGCGAATATTCCTTCTACGCTGGTTTTTTGGTCGCAGTCGGTCCTGATCGTGCCTTTTTGGTCGACTTCTACTGGTAGTTCTTTTAGCATTTCGCTGGCGGGTATTGCGCCGATGCAGAAGATGATTTGGTCTGCTTTCATTTCAGTTTCTTTGTTGCTTTTATTGTTGTAGATTGTTACTTTTGTTACGTGGTTGTTTCCTTCAATTTTTTTTATTTGGGAGTTGTAGATTATGTTTACGTTGCTTTTTTCCAGTTTTTCTACCAGTAGTTCGTCTGCTCTGAAGTTGTCGCGTCTATGAATGATGTGTACTTTTTTTGCTATGTTCTTCAGGATTAGGGCTGTTTCAACCGCATTTGCTCCCCCACCCACCACTATTACTGTTTTGTTCTCCATTTCGGTGGGGTCGGAGAGCTGGTAGGCTACACCCTTTTTTCGGAATTCGCGTTCCCCCTCAATGCCACCTACAAAGCTCTTAGAGTGAGAACCGGTGGCGATTATGACCGCTTTGGCTCTGTAGATTTCGCCGCCCTCTGTTTCAACTAGTTTATCGTTGTTTTTTATTGAGATTTTGGTAACCTTTGAGTTACACTTGATTTCTGCTCCAAATTTTTCTGCTTGTCTAATCAGGGCTTCTCCAACTTCTTTTCCTTTTACTCCTTCTGGGAAACCAAGGAAGTCGTCGACGATTTTTTTTCCATACATGTTTACCGGTTTTCCACCCGCTTTACTTGTTGCCTCCAGCACCAGGGTTTTTAGTTTTCTTGCTGAGGTAAAGGTGGCGCTGGCCAGTCCCGCTGGCCCTGATCCAATGACTATCACATCATACTGCATTGGTAGCCTCTCCAAGTTTTGAAAATTTTAGTAAGATAGTGTAATAAGAAAAATAAAAGATTAACCTATAATAAGGTGAATAAACTTACTAACTACAAAAACTCTTGCAGAGATGATAGAAATGGTTGTGGTGATAGCCACCGTTGTTATTAGGGATGACGAGGACAGGGTGCTTCTGGTGAAGGAGAACGGATTATGGGCGATTCCCGGTGGAAAAGTGGAAAAGGGTGAGAGGGTGATTGAAGCTGCGGAGAGAGAAATTAGGGAGGAAACAGGATACTTAACGATTATTATGAGTTTAGCTAGGATATACGAATTAAGGAAGGAAGATAATTATCACCTATTTTTTGTGTTTAAGGCTAGGATTGGAGAGAAGCAAGGAGAGGGCATTCGAGGTTGCGCATGGTTCCATTTAGAGGAAATTAAATCATTGAACGCTTACCCTGAAACCTATCCATTACTTAAGGGGTTAGAGAAAGAATCTCCAGACCCAGCGGAGTATCCGTTTAAAATACATTTTTACCTTTAGAAATTTTAATGACGACAGTTAATCTAATGGTTACAGATTTTGAGTTTATAGAATTACAAATTGTCTTGTGATGATGTTGGGTAAAGGATATATAGGTAAGGAAACATCGCACTATTTGACCCCGAATTAAGCTATAAAGCACGAAATTCTGGATGTTTTAGTAATGATTAGGGATAGTAATTTGCAGGAACTCATTACCAAGTTTCAGGAAAAGGACCGCTTAGCGCTCGCAAGAATCATTACAATCGTGGAGAATGAGCCGGAAAGAGCCAAGGAAATTTTTGATGTATTATATAAGAATGCAGGGAAAGCCTTCATTGTGGGAATTACTGGGTCTCCGGGTAGCGGAAAAAGTACATTGATTAGTAGATTAGCTCAGGAGATGCGGAGTAGGGGAAAGACCGTGGGTATAATCTCCATTGATCCTTCCAGCCCCTTCAGTGGAGGAGCTTTCCTGGGAGACAGGGTAAGAATGAGAGAAATTGTTTCTGACCCGCAGATTTTCATTCGAAGCGTAGCGTCCAGAGGAATCTCTGGGGGACTCTCTAAAGCCACATACGATATTGCCACGGTTTTTGACGCCTATGGTAAAGATTACATAATTATCGAAACGGTGGGAGCGGGGCAAGCCGAAGTGGATGTTATTAAAATTGCGGACACCGTGGTTTGCGTATTTATGCCTGGGGCAGGCGATTCTATACAGGCTCAGAAAGCAGGAATCATTGAAATAGGTGACATACTGGTGGTAAACAAAGCGGATCTTAACGGGGACAAGCTGGTGCTCCAACTGGAGCTAGCATTAGATTCTTACACCAGACAAACCGGTTGGCGTCCACCAGTGCTCAGCACAGTAGCCACCGACGGCGTGGGAATTAAAGAACTTTTAGAGGCTATCGAGGAACACCGGAAACATATTGAGCAGGCAGGCTTGCTTGAAGAGAGACGTCGAAACCACATCGAGAAAAAGATTAGAGAGATTGTGGAATCCCTAGTTCAGGAATACATATACAAGCATCTCAACCAAGAAAAGAATATTGAAAACCTGGTAGAGAAAGTTTACTTAAGGGAGGAGAATCTCTACTCTGCTGCTGAAAAGCTACTAAAGCCAATTATCAAAAAATTTGAAGAGTAGAGGGATAACATTGAGACAAAGACTAAGTAAAGGAATCATTCAGGCCTACTATGGCACGGGGAAAGGGAAGACCACCGCTTCGCTGGGACTGGCCTTTCGAGCTACGGGGCACGGGTTTAAGGTGCAAATGGTTCAGTTCATGAAGGGAGAAGTGAATTACGGAGAGATAAAAGCTGCTAAAAACTGGCCTAATCTCACAATAACTCAGTTCGGAAGACCGGAAATAATCGCAGATCCGGAAAGCGTGGACATAGAAGAAGCCAATAAGGCGTTAGAGTTCGCTAAAAAGATAATTGAAGAAGATGAATGCGATATTCTTATTCTGGACGAGGTGGGTGTTGCTATAGAAATGGGGTTAATAAACGTCAAAGACGTTATTGGAATATTGCAAAATAAGCCCCCACATATGGAAATTATTCTCACCGGGAGATACATGCATTCCAAACTACTGGAAATGGCAGACCTGGTAACCGAAATGAGGATGATTAAACACCCCTTTGTCACACAGGGAATGCAAGCCAGAAAAGGTGTCGATTTCTAAATAAAAATTTTGTAAAAAAGTGTTGTGCTTCAGACATGGCTCACAAGCCAATCAACTATTTTTTCTAAGGCTTTTTTTCTAACAGAAGGCAACACCGAGTTGTAGTTCAGTTTGCGAATATCATTTTAGTAAATTGTTTTTGAATCATATTTTTTGAGGCGATAAATGTTTATCTGTTATTTCTTAATACTTTTTATGGTCGCTGTTTGATCGATTCTTAAAATATAGATTTAAAGGTGGAGGGGGTAGTTTTTATTGATGTTGAGCGTAAATTGGGGAATTGACAGATTATGGAAAACTTGTTGGCTTTAGAGAACGAATGGTACGTGCTTAACGATATGCTCGGAGACATAAAATCTAAAAAGATAGAGGTTCCCGCAAGAATAAGTGAGAATTTAAGGTACACTCGCTTCATAATTACACATTACAAAGAGACTCCCGAAGGCGAGACACACACGCACGAGGATTATCTTATGGATCTCGAGGTAGCACTAAACAATGTAAAAACCGTTCTTCTTGCCAAAGCGCAGGAACTGGGTGAAGACTATGCCGCCCGGTGGAAGAAAAAAATTGATGATGCACCATTAACTCCCCCACCACAACGAAAAAAAACCTTTGTAAAGGGAATCTCCAGAGACAGTGAACAAGACTTTGTACGCATCAGAGTTAATAGAGTTGCACCCGAATCAGAATTAGTTCAAATCGCAAAAAAATATAAAGTCAGCGTAAATCTGGAGGAGGAAAAAATAGTCATCGTGTCTGGTGCTCGGGGTAATGTTAAAAAAGCGGTGCGAGAAATAGCAAAAAAATATTTTAAAATTTGACCGGTTTCACTCATCGCATTAGGCAAATTCTTTCTCCAATCTCTCTCTAATTTTCATAATTTGCTTCATGGCTTCAGAATCAGGAGCGGCATCCAAAGGTGCTTTATCATGTAAATCAGCTTTAACTATTTCTCGATCATAGGGAATAACTGCGAGAAGTTCCAGTCCTAATTCATTGCCAGCTTTAATCAAAATTTGCGCCTCTTCATCATCAGCTACTTTATTTGCCACTATGAACAGTTTTTTCACCCCCAGTCCTTCTGCCAGTTCCTTGATCCTACCCGCCAGATCCAGAGAACGTGCCCCCGGTTCCACAATAATAATCATAGCGTCCACAGCCTTCGCCGTACCCCGCCCGAGATGTTCGATGCCCGCCACCATATCCATAATAATTACTTCATCCCGTTTTAAAACCAGATGAGACAACAAAGCTCTTACTAGGGAATTGCTCGGACACATGCAACCTCCGCTAGGTTGTGTAACCGTGCCCATCACCAATAATTGTACATTATCTGGACCTGCCACCTTGAAGCGATCAGGAATATCAGAAACCTTGGGATTGAGGATGAAGACACCTCCCGAGGAACCCGGCCTAGCACCGGTACGTTCCTCAACAAGATCGTGCATCTCAGAGATAGGCGTTACCTTATTCATGGTTTCGTTGGATACTCCTACTGCTTTGTAAAGATTCATACTGGGATCCGCATCAATTGCAAATACATTAAATCCATCTCTAGCAAAAAGGCGAGCCAAACTTCCAGCAACAGTGGTCTTTCCCGTTCCTCCTTTTCCCACGACTGCAATTTTAATGCCCAAGTTACAACCTCCAATTTGATGTGTACATGTTTTTGTTTTTAACAAAAAGGTTGGCTGCTTAATAATTTTTTGAGGTTTCGATTATTTGCATTTTATTTTTTAGCTTTTAATTAAAATATTTTTTTAAGAGTGTAAGGTTATAGTTCCTTTGTTTAGTTTTTAGAGTAATTGAGGTGGTTTTGTGAAGAAGCATGGATTTTTGAGCAGTGAGATTAGTGCGGGAATCGAGGATGTTTTAGGTGGGGATCCGAGGTTATCGGAGGGTGTGAAGTTTCGGCGAAAAGAAAAGGGTAACTCGGTTATTGTTACTAGCAATATTTATTTGAATGAGAAGACTTTGCTTTCTGAACTTGTTTCCTATATTTCTGGCATTGTGCAAAAGATTATTGAGAAACACTTGGCTCTTGATGGTGAGATTATAAAATTAAATATTGACAAGGGAACGGTTAGTGACCGGGGGGAGATTTGGTTTGAGGTTGTTAGTGGGGTGATTTTTGAGGTTTATTGCTTTACTTGTAGATCCATTAGTTTTGTTAGGATTCTGCATGAGAGACAGCTTTATGGAGAAAAAAATGAGTGGATTAGTTTGGATATGGATGAGTGCTTGGATTCTCAATGGTTTGAAGATTAGCTGTCTTCATTATTGAAGTAGTAAAAGTCTAGGTCGAAAACATTTTGAGCTTTTTTCGTTGGGGTTGGTGTGATTTTTATGATTTCTTTTTGGATTGTTTTGGTGGTTCTGGTTTTGATTCTGGTTTTGCGAGCTCGTCTCCTCCTAGTTCGAAGAAGAATATTCTTTCTGGTTTGAATTTTGGCGCGCTCTTGGCTTTTTCTACTTTTAGTTGTCCTTTAATCAGCTCTATGTTTCCTGTTACGGGGTTTAATATGAATTCTTTTTCTTCGGTTTTTCCGTTCTCAGAGGGGATTTTTACGTATATTAGTCCGTCTTCGAATTGCCAGGCGAAGGTTATTAATGGTTTCCATCGTCCCTGGTTTCCCATTACGTATAATTTTGGTGTTGCTTCTAGGTTTTCACTCATATTCTCCATCAGTGAGGTGAGCTTGGAGAATGTTTGTTCTGTTCCATTTGGATAGGCGACTTTAAATGGGGGAATGTACTCTACTAGAAAAAAGTTTTGGGTCTCATCTATTATGGGATAGGATAGATTTGTGGCGGTGATCAGTGACCCGTCTAGTTCTAATTCAAAGTTTATGAGAAACGTGGTGTCTGCCAATTCGTAGAGTTCTTCTGTAAATTTCTGAGTGTTGAATTTAATATTGCTCCAGCTTAGTCCCATCTTGAAGGAAGGAGCGCCCCCATGTTCCTCAGCTTCGGATAGTGTTTGAAGGAATTGTTTTTCGGGTTTACTTTTTGAAATCGTTTTATTATAAAAGTCCAATAATTTCTTCTCGTACTCCTCATCGCAGTAGAGTTCAAGCATAACGTCAAGCCTTGTTAATTTACCCTTTTTACCACTCAACATGGTTTGTATATCAGCTGCTTTTAACGTGCCTCTGAGCCTCTTCACTTGCCCACCGGTGAGAGCAAGTTTTCTATATAGTTTCCTATGAGCAGTAATTGTATTGTACAAGGAGTCGGAAATTGGGGGACGTGTTTCCTCCAAGTATAATCGTTGCTTCTCCATTTGACCATCTTCTCCGAAACGGTCTTGATTAAACGAGTCCTATATGCATAATATTATGTAAACACCTATACAAAAGTATTCTTCTCTTAGCTTAGATATTAATTTGTTATAAACAGAAAAGATATAGGCACTATTAACCAATAATTCCTTAAAATTACCAACAAAATTGATTACTAATTGGATAAAAACAATTTAATAGCACCAATTCAACAAGTCCAATATTTACAATAGGGAAAGCAAATTCTACATCAAATTTACAATTAGCATAAAACCCCAATAACAAATGTAGAATAATAATTTATTAAAAAATTGTGGAGTAAGTTTACCATGAGCTGTCCTAAGTGTGGTGCGCTTGTGGCACCAGATGAGGAAGTTTGCCCAGAATGTAACCATCGCTTAGCTGAAGAAACCCTTGAAAGGCTGCTTCCCCTACTCAAAAGACCTGAGAAAGAACCCATTAGCCCGATGCCTTTTCCAATTCGAATAGCTAAAGCCGTAATCGCTCCGAGTCAAGCCTTTCACGACATTGCCCGGGCACCCGACGCTGCAGGACCTATTATACTCTATGCACTTAACGTCCTAGCCGTCACAATCTATTATGCCGCGGGGTGGAATCACATTTACCCCTTTGGAGATTACTGGATTCTACGGCTTCTGGGCGATGGAGCTGTTTTAGGTAGATTATTTTCAAACGCATTAATGGTTCTGATTCAGTTACTGTTTCTGGGTTTCATCTATTGGCTTCCATTCCGATTAATTGGAAGAAAGAGCAGCTTCAAGAGAGATTTATCCATAGTTGGCTATGCTTACGTACCAATACTAATAGGTAGAGCTCTATCAGTTCTAATACTCTTCACAAGCATCCCCACCATAATTATCCCTGTAAACGCCAGTCTCCTTCAGGCACAGATTTCCGTAACCTCGATTTTCATATCTCCGGTTTGGAACACTGTGGCCGTTATAGAGATCGCCTCCTGGCTTTGGGCAGCTTTTCTAATAGTGTTGGGAATCAGACAAGTCAACGAGCTATCAACAACCACTGCACTTATTTCATCATATGCAATAATGCTAATCTTTCTAGCAATCTATGTAACCCTAGTTTAGCCGAAAAGTGAAAAAACTCATTTCAGAATTTTTCCCGTTTTCATATACCACAGATAGAGGTCTAACTCTCCAAGGGATAAACCCACCATCCTCCCCAAATCTTCCAATTTCTGCTCCAATTCAAGATACATTCTTCTAGTCAAAGTTTTAGGAATTTCACTAATCAATCCATATTCAAACATAATCCTCATAACATGCCTATCTAGTATCGCAACATTTTTGAAACCAACATTTCTCAAAAAGTGGCTAGCTTCCTTATAACCCAAACCCTTAATCCTCTTTACCAACCATTCCCTAGCCAATCGCTCATCTGGAAAACTGGTAATGATTTCCTTAATGTTATAGAAATCTCTTGCGCAAACAATAAAATCCGCCCTTCTTTCCCAAAACCGGTAACCTTCTTCTCTAAGTTTATGACAAAGATTTTCCAAAGGGAGCATCAAAAAATCCTCACAACTCAGCTTATTTTGAATCTTTAACCCCATCTGAACACTTGAATATGCAGTCAAAATGCAGAAACAAAGCTCCGAAAACCACTCTTTATCACTCTTTTTATGTAATTCCTCAAATTCTTTCATTCGCTCAGAAACCTGCTCACCAACCGACCCATTTTTCAGCTCATTTATCTCGTTAACCAAACCGTTTAACCCCAAGCTAAACACCGTTACCGGATAATAAGAAAATAACAGCGTTTCCATTTAAATCGAGTAAATCTGGTAAAACAAATAAAAGTGGAAAACTCCACAAATTAGTTATAAAAAACGGGATTCTAAAAAACGCCTATTTCGGTTGCCACATCGATTGCACTATGTTCAGGGGAGAGTTTTACATAGGCTTTCTTCTTACCCCCTGGAAGAATTAGAGTAGTCACCTTCTCAACTTTCACATCATAAAGTTCTTCCACCGCTCTCTTAATAATTTGCTTATTATATCTTCGATCTACTAAAAAGACCAATTTATTTTCTGACTCGATTAGTTCCAATACCGACTCGGTGGTCACCGGCCTAATTATCACCTTGTAAGGATTAAAACTCATCGACTTTTTCTCCTTTAAAATACTGCTATTTTCTAGAAAACTACACAGACCTTAATTAAATTTTCTTATCAACAAATCCTTGGAATAAAACTAACACTGAAAAGCAGAGACCTATTTTAACGTGTTTTCACGGCAAATGTTCAAAACAGATAAAGACGCTGAAACCGCCTCCTCCGTCCTAACAGTCCTAGTACCCTGATTAGGAATAAAATTCACTACAAAATCGCCGACACTATAAGGATCAACTTTTTCCTTCCCAAGAATCTCCTTCAAACCCTGGTAAGGACCCCCAAAAACCAAAAAAAGCCTCTCCGAAGCCCTCCATCGCTCCAAAACTTGTTTAGAAACACCAATGAAAGAACCACCATACCTCGACGTTAGAACAATTACAGCAGGACGAAGCTTTCTGAGAATTGAACCCAAAGAATCCTTCAAAATCCTAACCACATAACCCCAATAATCCCCACTCTCGCCAGAATCCACTTTTTCCAAGTAAAGTTTCTTATCCTTTATCAGTACCTTAACAGTGATGCGAGTATTTACACGTAAATTTAGCCCCCTCAATTTCTGAGGCTGCTCAACTCCGATATCCACAAGAGAACTCTTAGAATCACTCTTAACAACCACTCCCTCCCGAACCTCCCCATCATGTAACTCACTCTTTCTACTATGAAGCGGATGATGCGGCGTCGCAAGAGGAGGAAGAATACCAGCATACCTCAAAACCGGATCCGAAGGGTGAAGCCGCTTCCTCAAATATTGAGGCGTTTCCATATAATCTAAAATTTTCTTAATTAGAACCAAATCACTCTTCTGTTTAACAAAAGAATAATCCGCATAAAGCAGAATTTCACCTACCCTAAAAATGGCAGCAGAACGCCCAATCTGCCCCACCTTCAATGTTTTCTGTCTCAAATCCGGAGCATCCATAACCAGAGACCCAGGAATAACGAGACCAATCTCCAAACAACCCGATCTAAACAATTCCAACGCCTTAGAATTTAATCTTTATACCATTTCTTCGAAGAAATGTTTTTTGCTTAATCAGCATTAAAAAGTAATACCATATTTCAACTAAAATTACATAAAAAAATTTATGGAGATGGTGGGGACGGTGCGATTTCCAAGGAGAAATATGAATTCTCCATTTGAACGCACGACCAGCAGGTTTCTTCGGCTCACTGCTCCAGAAGTTCATCATCTTCTGGTCAGCAAACCTGCAAATATTCACAGCCTCTGGAGCCTGCCATGCTACTTGGCCGCGTTCAGAACAGCAAAACATGTCCCGAACAGCTCTGACTACACAACGTCCCCAACCAATAGGGGTAGCAACACAACACATATGTTGCGTATTTAAGGATAAGCGCAAAGATTACATAAAGTTTTTGTTTCAGTCCCGATTCATAAGTAACACTCACCAAAAAACCATTGAGAATATCAAAATTTCCTAAAAACCTATATTACTTAGTTAAAATAGAATTTTAAAACTAGCGGTGGCGTCGCTGTTCCGTGTTCGGAATGAGAACGGGTAGTTCCCAATACACTATGACCGGCACCGAGATGCCAGTATTCGGTTTTCCCGTTCCCTCTCGGAGAACAGTACTCACAGAATCGTGTATTAGCTTGACTTTCACGCAGCGACGCTAGAAATCCAAACGCATCAAAGAAATATAAACATTTCTAAAATCTAAAAATTAATATATTTTCCTTCTGCAAGATTTTTGCATATTCTTTACACCATAATTAAAAACAAAATTATTACGTTGCGCCTCTTACGAGGGAAAACTTCAAATATGTTTGGAGTACAATATATTTTTCTGGTGTTCTTCTTGTCTGCCGTTGAGGTTAACGGTGTGAGCATTTCGTATGAGCAGGCTGGATCTGGAGAGGCTATCGTCTTTGTACATGGCCTATGGGTTGACAAAAGGTGCTGGATCCACCAGAAAAAACACTTCTCAAAGAACTTTAAGGTTGTAGTATACGACCTTAGGGGACATGGCGAATCTGGTAAGCCGTCTAAGCAGTACAGCGTCTGGACGCATGGAGAAGACCTCTACGCGTTGACAAAGCACTTAGGGCTCAAAAAAGTCAACATAGTTGGGCACTCGATGGGAGGCATGGTTGCCTGCGTTTTGGCTGTTAGGCACCCTGAAGTGGTTAAGCGGCTGGTGCTAGCAGACACCATGTGCAACGTCATACCGGAGGCTGTAGCTGAGAGGGTGACATGGGTTAAGAAGATGAGCATGGAGGAAATAGGGCGCCTCATAGCGAAGAGAGGGATAAAGCTAGTAGGAGAGGAGGCTATACGTCTCGTGGTGGAAATGGTTAAGGGGCAGACACCCGAGGTTTACGTGAGAAACGCCCTCGCAACATCAGGCTTCAACATATGCAAGGAAATCCGGAAAATCGATAAACCAACCCTAATCATAGTCGGCGAGAAAGATGAGGCAACACCCGCCTGGATGGCTGAAACACTACACGGACTTATCCCTGATTCCCAACTCTATGCTATTAAGGAAGCGGGACACCTAACATGCCTAGACAATCCCAAAGAATTCAACAAAGCCATAACCGACTTCCTCTCAAAAACATGACCACAAAAATCCTAACAAGGCAAGCACGTAAACAACCCATATCCAAGGGCAAAACGGTAAGGTAAAGCAAAACCACACAGAACATCCAAAACAAAAAATCAATCCCCCTTCTTTTTTACTACGTTTAACCGCGTATTTAACAAGGCTGGGGCACCTGATTCCAACTTTCTATAATCCTATTATTTCCCGAAGAAATTACACCTCACACTTCTCCACACCTAATCTTAAATAAGCTCTGATGTAAACTGCCCCCTCATAAATTTACTTTTTCAGATATTTTTAATGATGTTATGAGAATTTTTCAAAATTAACAATGTAAAACTACTAAAATTTTTGGTTGCACATGGTTCCTTAACGAGGTTAAAGAAAAGCACTTAAAAAAAGAAAACATTCCGCTCACAAAGGTAACTTTAACATTGTAGAAAAAGTTAACTTATAAAAAAACCACAATTAAGCATATAAAACTTCAAGTTCAGAGAAGAAGGAGAGGTACGCCATATTGCCTGGAAACCCGCGCATAGTTAAGGTGCAACTTGATACTTTGAAGAATGATCCTTTGATTCTACCCGCATATGCCCGTTTAATCATAAAGTACGTTTTAGACTATGTTGCGAGGAAATTTGGTGTTAGTGGAGCTGCCGAGACACTGGAAGAACTGGAAGAACTACTCCTCAAAATCGCAGAAGAGTACCCAGCAGAAGAAGCAGTAGCATATGGAATCTATAAAGGTGAAAGCATGCTCGCCGGCGCAGTAGGTACCATAGCTCGACGCTTCGGAAAAGAGGCCCCAAAAAAACTAGCTCACACCCTTGGAGTAATGGAAACACTTAAAGGATCAGAGAGCCTTTATGACTGTCTATCTAGGTATAAGGCCTTTCTAACGGAAATAGGCTTTATGAGGGATGAGGATTTAACCTTGGAGGACTCTGTCCATGAGGTGTTTATTAAGCTTCATGGTCAATGCACCTACGTTAACGCCTGCACCCAGCTCCACCAGGAAGGAGTATATAACGTATTCGGCTCTGTACCCTGCGGTAGATTCCTCGCATTCGCCGGCATAGCTGACGCCGCGTTGAACAAAAAATACGACGTAAAAATCACCAAATATAATCCACCAAACTGCGAAGGAAAAATCTTTGAAATCCCTTAAACATCCTCACACTCCCTAACAACAGTTTACCACTAGACCGGAATCCCCAGCAAGGGAAGAACAGCTAAATCAAGAATTACTAAGAGGATATGTAATTGGGAGGAAGTGCTGGGTTTGTGCAAGCCTGCCACATTGTAACCCTAGGTTCTGAGGATCAATCCATCGCTTCTAGAGACGCTTGGAAATATGGAAAATCTGCGCTAGAAATTTAGTTTTCGTGGGTTATCTTTTATCCTATTATATTTAGTGCCAGTAAGGATTGATGGCGAAACCATTAACCAGTTTCACCAGACGCCTCTTTAAACGGGCATCACCTCTATCTACGCATTGAAGCTCCAGCCCAACACATGGTAACATAGCTTATAACCTATCTATTTATGAGCATCATACACGTACTCAGATACCCCCTCTAACATCCTCTAAAAGATAGGAGTAATACACAGCAACCTTCAAGGAGGTTTATTCCTCTTTCAACCAATCATCTCAAAATAGAAGAAATGCTTTTTCCATTTTTCTTTTACCGATTTTCCGTCCACGAAAATCCAATCAATGCTAAAAACACCTTTTAAGCGGTGTAAGATATATATATCCATTTGCAGAATCTATCCTTCACAAGAATGGCTCGATTTATTTAATGTCCGGTGTGGTTTTCCGTTTTTAAAGGTGGTGTTTATTTGGGTAAGCCATCTGTAGGTGTTGTTTCGATAGGAGTTTACATACCTCAAGGTTTTCACACAAGCGAAGATATAGCTAGGGCTTCGGGAGTACCCAAGAAAATAGTTGAGGAGAAGATGGGAATGATAAGGAAGGTTATGCCCTCTAGTGAGAAGGACCACCCCATATCCATGGGCATTGAGGCGTCGAGGATTGCACTCGAAAGGGGAAACGTGGACCCTGAGGAAGTCGACTTAGTTATATGGGCTGGAGAGGAGTACAAGGAGCACCCCATGGTTACTGCCGGAATTAAGCTTCAACACGAGGTCGGCGCGCCTAACGCTTGGGCCTTCGACATATCCCAGCGCTGCGGAACAATGATTGTCGGCTTAAAACTGGCGAAGGACATGATAACAGCCAACGAGGACATAAACAGTGTTCTTATAGCCGCGGGCTACAGGAACTGTGACCTCATAAACTATCAAAACCAAAGAACAAGGTTCATGTTTAATCTGGCTGCTGGAGGCGCGGCAGCGGTTCTCAGGAAAAACCATCCCAAGAACCACATCTTGGAGGCATCCTTCATGTCCGATGGCTCCTTCGCCGACGATGTCTACGTGCCAGCTGGAGGCACCATGATGCCTGCAAGCCACGAAACCTTGGAGCGTGGACTCCACCACCTTGACGTTAGGGACCCAGAGGATATGAAGCGCAGGCTCGACGATCTATCAATGAAGAACTTCCTTAAGGTGGTCGGGGACGCCTTGGAAAAAAGTGGCTACACCATCAAAGAGATAGACTACTTGGCAATCCTCCACATGAAGCGCAGCGCGCATAAGTACATACTCAGCGAGCTAGGACTAAGCGAGAGCCAGACAACCTACTTCGAGGAGTACGGCCATTTGGGACAGTGCGACCAGATACTATCCCTAGAGTTAGGGTTGAGAAGTGGAAAAATAAGAGATGGAAGCCTCGTAGTGCTTGTGAGCGCAGGCATAGGGTATGCGTGGGACGCCATGGTAATTAAGTGGGGGCCCCACTAGGGAATTCGTCCCGTGGCTTTCCATAATCCATTCTCAAATCTTTTTTTGGTATTTTTCCTGCCGGTGACTTTGGAAGCGATTCGACGACCGCCACGTACTTCGGTACTTTATACTTCGCCAGCCTGTCTTTGCAGAATTCCATTATCTCCTCCTTGGTTATAGTTTCTCCAGGCTTCGGCACAATTATTGCTTTTCCCACTTCTCCCCACTTCTCGTCTGGAACCCCTATGACTGCAACTTCTGCTATTTTAGGGTGCTGGTATATTATGTTTTCAATCTCAACTGGGTAGACGTTTTCGCCTCCACTAATGTACATGTCCTTTTTCCTGTCTATTATGTAGTAGAAGCCGCCCCCGTCCTTCATAACTATGTCACCTGTGTGAACCCAACCGTCCTTGTCTATCGTCTTAGAGGTTTCCCCAGGCATCTCCCAGTACCCCGAGAAAGTGTGGGGCCCCCTGATAAGGAGTTCGCCCGGCATGCCTACCCTGACTTCCTCCCCCTTTCCATTGACTAGTTTAACTTCGTTGTGGAAAAATGGCAGCCCCACCGACCTGTGCTTCTTCTTCATGTACTCGACCGGCATGTAAAAGTTGTTCGGCCCCGCCTCAGTCAGTCCATAGCCCTGAACTAGGACGGCGCCCCTATTCCAGAACGCCTCCATAACTGGAAGAGGGCATGGAGCACCCCCTGATATCCACATCCTAACTGAGGATAAGTCCGTTTTTTCGAACTGTGGCGATTTGACCATCATGTAGAACATTGTTGGGGCGCCTATTACTATGGTGCACCTATACTTTTCCACAGCGTCTAAAACGTCGTCTGGGTTGAACTTCCTCCACGTTATCATTTTGCCTCCGATGTGGATTAGGGGAACTGCGAGCGTGTTCCACCCTCCAGTGTGGAAGAGGGGAAAAACTATTGGGGATACGTCCTCAGGTGTTATCCCCCATGTCACTATAGTGTTTATCGAGTTCCAGAAAATCATTCTGTGGGAAAGAATAGCGCCCTTAGGTAAACCCGTGGTTCCACCGGTAAACAGCATCAGGTGTGGATCCTCCATGGAAGCAGGCGTCCTTCTCGGCTTCTCGCCTCCTTCCTCGAGAGCTGCCTCGTACTCTCCTTCTTCGCCTATGGAAAGGTACTCAACGTTTTTAATCTCTTTCCTCACTTCCTTTACGATTTCTTCAAACTCTGGGTCGTAAATGAAAACCTTCGGTTTCACCTGCTTTGCCAAGAGAACCATCTCTTTGGAGGAAAGCCTTATGTTCAGGGGGGCTAGAATGGTTCCGAGCTTTCCTGTTGCGAAGAAGACGTCAAAGCACTCCACGCAGTTCCTAAGAAGGAATGAGACCCTGTCTCCCTTACTGACACCTTTCTTGGCAAGATACTCTGCAAGCCTATTGGCTCTGGAGTCCAGCTCACCATAGGTGAATGATTTTTCCTCATATATTAGAGCTTCTTTTTTGGGCGTTAATGACGCTCGCCTTTCAGACCAGTCTCCAATCCAACTCCAAGACATGCGATCACCCCTTAACATTCAGTGCTATCTTCCCCATCTTAGTGTTAAATATTCCCTCATCCACCTCACTTAGGAAGTCCATCACCACCTTGTTGAAGGCATAAGCGTTCTCTATGAAGATGAGGTGGGAACCTCCCTCAAAAAGAACCAGTCTCGAATTGGGAATAGTCTCCAGTAGCAGCTCAGCGTTCTGGTACGGGACAACCCGGTCATTAGTGCCCGCCACAATCAGGGTTGGAGCCCTTATACGTGAAACATCTTCTCCAAGGCTGAAGCTCTGAACAGCTTCAGCCTGTCTAAGCCAAGCATACCTTGGCTGAGCTTCCTCAATCCTCCAAGATATTATCTGATCTATTTCCCCGGGGTGCTCCTCAATATAATAGGGGTTAAAGGCAAAGGACATCTTCCTCCTCAAAGCCTCCTTGACGCCAAGTTCCTCCTCCCTTATGCTCAAAATGGCGTTCATGGTCTCTTTTGGTGTTGGTGTTGCTTTTTCTCCTCCGAAGTGGGTGGAGACGAGGACGAGGCTCTTCACCCTTCTCGGTTGCCTTAAGGCAAATTCTTGGGCAATAAACCCACCCATGGAAACCCCCAGAATATGTGCTCTATCAACCCCAATAAAATCAAGAAGCTCCCCCAAATCCTCAGCGAACAAACTGATACTATAAGGTTTATCAGGCTTATCACTCAAACCAACTCCTCTATTATCAAAAACAATACACGAATACTCTTTGGAGAATGCGTTAATCTGCTTGAACCACATCCATTGGGAGTATCCCCATCCTTCTATCATTGCTAGGGGGAATCCTTCTCCGTGGATTTCGAAAAATAGCTTCACGCTATCTCTAAGATTGATATACGGCAAATCAAACCACTTCCACAAAAGGGCAAAACCTGTCTTCACCATCCCTCAAACTTTTCATCAAGGAAAATCATTGCAGGGTAGGGGATTGATAATAAAACTGCTTTTTTTAATTAAAAAATTTTCGCCTGTCTCCCTCTGCTTTTTCAGCTCTGAGCAACTTAAAGGGAAATTTGACCCTTTTAAAACCCGAGGGGGAAAAAATGGAGGAGTCTTAACCTCCTCTTTTTCATGTTATAGGCTTCCAGAAGGGCCATTTCTTCCATACGTATCCGTGTAGTAGTAGGACCCATAGGAGCCAGAGCTGGAATGGCAAGGGGTTTGATAGTGGCCTAGGATCTAGGAAGAGTATGGGGTTACTTAGCATTGTGAGGATGTCTGGGTCGCCTATGATGCTGGCTGAGAAGAGGTAGTATAAGTATAGCATTGCCAGCCCTGCTAGGATGACTATCACAGTTCTCACCGTGAGATTGACCAATTTACTGTACTTCTTAGGCCAGTTGTCAAAGTAGAAGTAGAGAATAAACTCCGCCATGATGAAGAATACCGCTAGGACCAGCGGCGCCGTCCACTTTGCACCCTCCCTCGCGATTTCTGCCATGGGAGCTAGTGATGCCTGACCCATAGAAATCCAGACGTAGTACGGGGGAATAGGCGGCGTGTATATCATTTGGGATAAGACGAGCCCAAAGAGCACGCCTAGAAACGTACAGGAAACAAAGGCAACCACTCCCACCAGAGGCTGTTTTTTCAGCCTGATCCAAGGCTCGTACTCCCAAGTTAGCATTGTGAATATTGCGAAGAAGATCACCCACTGAGTTAGGTTAAGCATTCTCAGGGCCCCAGTGTTAAGGTAGAACCATGAAACAGTGTAGTAGTAGATTATAATGGAGTATATTGTGCTCATGGCTGGTTGAAGCTCAGAGAGGTACATGAACGATAATATTGCCGCGGAATTCTGCCCCATCTGGGCGACCGGCGGGAGGAGTAAAAACCACCATGCGACCAGCCCAATGGCAAACGCCAGGAAAACACTGTAGAGCCCCCTTTTCGGCTGCTTCGCATAGTAGAGGGGCCAGAACATTGAGCCTGCAACCCAGAGTAAACCAAAGGAAAACGTAGCCCCGGTGGCCATACCCGTAGCGGAAGAAGAAAGGTACAGCGCGGTCTCGACAGGGAACCCTAACAAGAGAAGCTTTGGAAAGCTCGCCACAGGAACTATGCTCCCGATCAGCTGGTAGAAAACCACGTAAACCATGAACCACAACAAAACTAGGTTTAAAACTGTTCCAGCAACACCCACCGCCCAAGACCTCCTAAGCTTGGAGTAGGGATAGTTATCCAGCCAAGCCTGCCAGACAGCGATGAGAAGCCCCCAGCCGCCTAGGAGAGATGCCACCTCAGGATACCAGCCGAACATGAAGTGCCCGAGCGAAAATCTGATGTCGGCGAAAATCCACCACGTGAAAATAGCAACAAACAACCCTAAAAGCAAAGCGCAAATTCCTGAAAACGGCTGACGCCACCTAGGAACCACAACAACCTCTATTTCATTCTCTTTCAACACTTCCATTCTCCTTTACCTTAAATAGATATGAATTCCCTTTTACTTTCTTCTAATATTTAATTTTTGTGTCTCTCTTCGATGGGACTATGTTCCCGGTTAGTGAATTTATAGAAAAAATTTGTAGGAGGGAGGCAGTGGTTTGGAATTTTTGCTGAAGAGCATGTTTTGCGTCATATAACA
>NZ_JBRAKS010000009.1:0-26809 GCF_052745115.1 Candidatus Jordarchaeum sp. | reverse complement strand
CTCTCCACTATAAGGGTATCCCTACCCCCAAAAACTCATTTTCAAATACTGAAGTTTAAATTAGCAAAAATTAGTTTTCGGGAGGATTCTTTTTTGAAAAAAGTTCTTGTGACTCGTGCAGTACCCGAAATGGCTTTAGGGGTTCTGAAGAACGTAGTAAAGAGTGTTGCAAATATTGAAATAGATCACAACTATATTCCAGATAGCAGAGAGGAATTTTTGAAAGAAGTTAGGGATACTCATGGTTTGTTGGTAAATCCCTTGAATGTAATCGACTCTGCCATCATTAATGCCGCAGAAAAACTTGAGGTGGTATCCATTATTGGTGTCGGCTTTGAAAACATCGATGTTAAGGCTGCGTCTAAGAAAAAAATTCCTGTAGCCTTTACCCCCATCCTGCAGAAGGCGGTAGCAGAACTCACTTTTGCTCTAATTTTAACTCTTTCTCGAGGCATTACTTCGGCGGATATTTATGTTAGATCCGGGGAATGGAAGGAACCAATTCCAATAATTGAATTGGGGACAGATCTTTCTGGTAAAACTCTTGGCATAGTAGGCTTGGGAAGAATTGGTAGTGAAGTGGCTAAGAGAGCAAAGTGTTTCGAAATGAACATAATTTACTATGATATTGAGCGTGACTACAAAAAAGAAGAGGAACTAGGTGCACGATACGTTTCTCTGGATGAGCTATTATCTTCATCTGACTTTGTATCATTGCATGCCCCGCTAACTCCGCAAACCAGGCACATGATAGGGAAAAAAGAGTTAGAAAAAATGAAGCCCACAGCCTATATCATAAATACTTCTCGGGGACAAATCTTGGATCAAAGGGCTTTATATCAAGCTTTGGTTAACAAAAAAATCAAAGGCGCTGGTTTAGACGTATTTGAGGAGGAACCAGTTTCCATTGACGAACCTCTTTTAAAACTTAAAAATGTGGTCTTCACACCCCATCTGGGAAGCGCTACGACCGAAAACCGAATGAACATGTTTCTAACCGCTGCCCAAAATCTGGGACAAGCATTAGGGGGACAAGAACCAAAGTACCAGATAAATCCTAAAGCAGTATAAAAAAAATATACCGAAAACTTGTTAAAAAAGAAGGATAAATAAACCTTTAATTTTACCAGAGGTAACCGCTAACTTATAAGAATTGATAACAAGTTTTTTATAAATCTTCAATCTTCTGGAAGCAAAAAATCAACTAAATAATTAGATTAAAATAAAAAGAACAAATGTAAAATTCACGGTTTACAGGTGATGAGTATGCCCAAAGAAGGCCACATACCATTTGAAGAGTTAAACGTAGATTTTGGTTATAGCACATTTGAGGGAAGCTTGTTTCTATACACAGATGAAGAAAACCAGTTCCGAAAGGAATTCAGAAAATTTGTAAAGAGAGAAGTGGAACCAGTGGCAGACAGAATAGACCGAGAAGATAACTTCGAACTGATACATGAAATACTAAAAAAGATGGGGAAAGAAGGTTACTTCAGCCTAGCTTTCCCACAGGAAATCGGAGGCGGCGGAAAGGGACTAGTCTACCGCACCATAATGGGAGAAGAACTAACAGCTATAAGCTACTCCACAGCAGTAACCTATGGAGCTTCGGCCGCCCTCTACGCTATGCCCATCATAAAATTCGGAAAGAAGGAACAGCATGAAAAATTCTTAAAACCAATAATGCACGGAGAAAAACTGGGTGCCATAGCCATGACCGAGCCCGGAGCAGGCTGCGACGTTGTGGGAGGAATGAGATGCACCGCTAAGAAAAGCGGAGACGGATATGTAATCAACGGAGAAAAAAGATTTATTACAAACGGAAGTAAGGCAAACTTCCTTTTACTATACGTTAAAACCAATCTCGATGTTAAGCCCAATGAGGGAATAAGCGCATTCATATTTCCCACCGATACTAAGGGATACGAGGTTGTGAAAGACTACGAACTGATGGGAAGAAGAGGATCAAAAAACTCCCATCTAGCATTTAATGATTGCTGGGTTCCTGAAATCTGTCTACTTGGAGAGGAAAACAAGGGGTTCAACATTCTGATGAGTGGCTTAGACGGTGAGAGAGTTTTCGCAACAAGCCAGTATATGGGAATAGCAAGATCTGCATTCGAAATTGCCTTAAAGTACGCAGCTGAAAGAATGCAGTTCAGAAGGGCTATTAGAGAGTTTGAAGGAGTCAGCTTCAAACTGGCAGAAATGTATGCCCACCTAGAGGCGGCAAGACTACTGGATCTCAGAGCGGCAAGAATGATCGACGCAAACCGCAGAGCTACAAAGGAAGCAGCCATCGCCAAGTTCCTCACCGCCGATGCTGCAGTGAAAATCTGCGCCGAGGCATTACAGATATTGGGCGGGATAGGATATACCAAAGAATATCCTATAGAGAGATACTTCCGGGATGTGAAAATTGGACAAATAAGCGCCGGAAGCTCCGAAATTATGAAATTTCTCACACAGAGAGAACTGTTTAGAGAAATCGGGGTGTAGGCGGCTCAATCAATCCGATCTTTTCCAAAATTTTTTATTTTTTCGTTAAATCTTTTTTTAGACCATGTATTGCCAAGCTCTGTAGATGGCGAATTCTCTGTTCTTTAGTTTTTCGGCTTTAGTTAATTTTCCAGAGGCTACTTCCACAATTTCTTTAAGAATTCTATCTCCTGCTTGTTGCAGGGTCTCTTTGCCCTCCAGTATGGTGCTCACATCGATGTCAATGTTGTCTTCCATATTCTTGAAGGTACGGTGATTACCGGTCACTTTGATTACCGGAGCTATGGGACTTCCGGCTGGTGTACCCAAACCCGTGGTAAAAGTTATTAGTTGCGACCCCGCTGCTACTAGACCGGTTATTGATTCAACATCCAGTCCCGGTTCATCCATCAGATACAATCCTTTGCCCGGAGGTTTTTCCGCGTATTCTAGTAAACCCTGTACAGGTGAGTTTCCGGCCTTGCAAATAGTTCCCAGAGATTTTTCTTCGATAGTTGTTATTCCCCCCTCAATATTTCCCGGGGTGGGTTGTGTGCCCCTAACATCTATACCCAGAGAGAGAACCTTTGAAATGTACTTATCTACCGCAGCATAGATCTTCTTTCCAGTCTCTCCGTTTACCGCCCTTTTTGCCAGCAAGTGTTCGGCACCAATCCACTCTGTTGCTTCAGGCAGAATAACTGTTCCACCCAACTTAACAATAGCGTCTGCGGCTACACCCACTGCCGGGTTTCCCACAATTCCCGAGGTGGCATCAGAACCACCACACTCTAAGCCGAGAAGCAACTCGCTGAGTTCGCATTTTTCTCTTTCAGATTGGGAGGCTTCTTTGAGTAAATCCTGTAAAATTTCGATTCCTCTCTTTGTTGCCTTAATGGTTCCTCCTTCTTCCTGAATTATTATGTGTTGTACCGGTTTCTTGGATTTGGAGATTTCATCGGCAACCAGTTTGGCTTGCATATTCTCGCAGCCTAATCCCACCACTAATGCTCCTGCAACGTTGGGATTTCTTCCAAAACCGGCTAGTGTTAACAATACCCGCATAAAGTCCAGACCAAGATGTCCACAACCCATTGGATGTGTAATATAGCGTGCGTTATCATCGCTGTTAGCTACCCCCCTTGCCACTTGGTTGGCGCAGACTACAGTTGAAACCACTAGTACGTGGTTCCTCGTTCCCACAGTTCCATCGTCTCTTCTAAAGCCTTGGAAGCTCATTTCTTTTCCCTCCTCTCCTTTATTAGCTCTAAAGAGTAAACACTATGCACATTATGAATATGCACGTGATCTCCTTCCGCTATTGGTTGGGTAGCAAGTCCGATGACTTCACCATACTTAATTACTTTCTCATCCTTTGATATTTTGATTATAGCAAACTTATGCCCGAAAGGAATTTTCTGTTTCACCTTTATCTCCTTTAATTTCCCACTAACATTTACCGGGACATTTGTTCCGGGTTCAATGTCCTCAACAACGGTAGCCACATTATCCCTCGGATCCATAACAAGTGCTTCCTTAACCATACTAATCTCTCCCAGATAATGAGTTCGCTTTTCAAATAAATCCATGAACTATTAATCCTAATTATTAACTTTCTTGGTTTTTATTATTCTTTTCCAAATATCTTTTGTATCGGTAGAGGGTAGTAATTGCTCTAGCTGCGTTTTGAACGGAATTAATTAAGGGTATTCCTGATTTTTCGAATACTTCCCTGGCAGCCTTAATTATATCGTGGTCCCCAAAGCTTGAAATTATTATTGTTTTTTCTCGGTGTTTGTCGATTACTCTTTTGTAGACCTTGTAGAAGGGCACTAAATCTAATCCCATGCCGTGTGGTTTGACCACCATTCCCGGCGGTGAGGATATTATGAATAAGCATCCCACATTTTTATCCTTGAGAACCGCTTCAAGCACCTGGGATCCAATTTGCAGCATGGCGGGTCCAATGTCTACGGGGTTTTTAATAGAGGTCCAGTAAGGTGCAACTTTTTTCATCTTTTCCATGGTTTCGGACTCAAACTGCGCTAGTTTCATGCCTTGCTTTTCCAGCTCATCGCAGGTCATAGCAGCCAAGGAACCGGAATTGGTTATAATAGCAACTCCCTCCACTTCTGGAAGAGGCTGGGTTGCTAAGACTTTCGCGAAGTCCAGCAGTTCTTCCACGCTGTCCACTCTTATGGCGCCGGTCTGCTTGAGAACCGCATCAAATATCCTATCATCACCCGCAAGACTCCCGGTGTGACTCTTTACCGCCCTGGCCCCCGTTTCGGTTCTTCCGCTCTTTAGAACCAGTACTGGTTTTTTCTTAGTCACACGTTCGAAGGTCTCAATGAATTTTCTTCCCCTCCCCTCTTTAATTCCTTCAAGGTATAGGCAGATAACTTTTGTTTCTTCGTCTTTTTCCAAGTAGTTTAGTAGGTCTATTTCATCCACGTCACACTTGTTTCCCAGAGTTATGACTTTGCTTAATCCAAATTCGTTCGCAGCAGCCCAATCTATTATCACAGTTCCAAATATTCCAGACTGGGCGATAAAAGCCACATTACCCTCCTTCAAACTATTTATGTCTATTTCAGCGGTGGTAAACCGATTTGAGAGATTGGTCACCCCCACACAGTTGGGACCGATAACACGTATTCCGTTCTTATTTGCAATTTCCACTATTTCCTGCTGTCTCTGTGCTCCTACCTGGTCTACTTCGGCGAAACCCGCGGAGAGAACAATGACGTGTTTTACTCCCTTCTCAGCACATTCTCTCATCGCATTGGGGGCAGCCTCGCTTGGGACTAGAAAAATCGCTAAATCCACACTATCTGGTACGTCATTTATGGATTTGTAGGCCTTTACCCCCATTATTTGGTCTGCGTGAATATGAACCGGATAAACTTTCATGTCGGTGCGGGCAAGAATACTCTTGGTTACAAAGTATCCGAACCGGAGTTTCTCACTTGCACCTATTATGGCCACAGATTTCGGACTAAAGAAAGCTTCAAAACTCGTATCCGTCTGCAAAGAACTCACCTTTACCCTAATCTTTCACAGAACAAAGACATTATAGAATTTAACTTTTCGCTCATCATATTTTTAGTTCATAAAATTTAAAAAAAATGTAGCATAAATCATATTATTATTCGAAAACATTTTAGGTATTAGAATATAATATAACTAGATGTAGAATACAGTCAGATGGGTTTAATATGAGAGAGGCTATGTTTTATCAAAAACTGGAGGATAATAAGGTTAAATGCTATCTTTGTAGACATGAATGTGTTATATCTGATGGAAAAACGGGGATTTGTGCAGTTAGAGAAAATAAGGAAGGCACCCTGCACACTTTAGTTTATGGGAAGCTTGTTTCCATAAATATAGATCCGATCGAGAAGAAGCCACTCTACCACTTTCTTGCCGGTACAGATACTTACTCTATTGCTACAGTGGGATGTAATTTTAGATGTGAACACTGCCAAAATTATGAAATTTCTCAGATGCCAAGAGATAAGCGGCGAATAGTGGGAGAACCTTTTAGTCCAAGGGAAATCGTGAGAGACGCCCTGGCAAATGAATGCCAGAGTATCTCATACACATATACTGAACCAACTATATTTTTCGAATATGCATATGATACTGCAAAGCTTGCAAATAAAGAGGGATTGAAAAACATTTTTGTGACAAATGGATATATTGGGGAAGAGCCTTTAAGAACCATTGCTCCCTATTTGGATGCTGCGAACATTGATTTAAAGGCCTTCACAGAGGAGTTCTATCGTAAAATATGTGGGGCTAAATTAGAGCCGCTGCTTGAATCTATCAGATTGTATAAAAAATTGGGAATTTGGATCGAGATAACAACGCTCATAATCCCTGATTTAAATGACTCGGAAAAGGAGCTGAGACAAATAGCGAAGTTCATTAAAAGTTTGGGGGAAGAGCTGCCTTGGCACGTAACGGCATTCTATCCTACCTACAAGTTGATGAAAACCCCCCCAACACCTGTAGAAACACTGCGAAAGGCCAGGAAAATCGGCTTGAAAGAAGGCTTAAGATATGTTTATGAGGGCAACATACCCGGTACTGAGGGCGGTAATACATATTGTTACAAGTGTGGAGAATTGCTGATTCGCAGATATGGTTTCAATGTTTTAGAAAATAAAATTGAGGATGCTAAATGCCCTGCATGTGGAACCGAAATAGATGGTATTGGATTAAAGTAATATTTTTCAAATTTCAGGTAAAGTTTTCGATTAAAAGTATTAAAAAGATTCTGAATCTAAGCTTCATTGACTAAAAACTTCTAAATTTTTTGGAGTTATTTGGTTATTTGTTCTATTTTTTTACGTGTTTCTTCAATTTTATCTTTCAATCCTGCCTTTGCATAGAAGGTAATTGCTCCCTCTAACAGTTCTTTTGCTTTTTTGGGTTCATTATCATGTAGATGTTGTTGTGCTAGTTCTACGTAGTAGTCGCCTTTTTTTGCTAGAAATTTTATTAGTTGGTCACTTGCTTTTTCCGACAAGTTATCACACTCATCTAGTTTATTATTACCTATTTTGTCTCGGATTCTAATTATGTTTTTTGTTTTTTGTTTTCTTATTATTTTAATAAAATTTCTTACTTTTCACCGGAGGCTAGTGAAAAATTCAGGAAATTCTTTATTTTTTATTGTTAAGTGCACTTAGCCTTTGGGGAAGGGTTTTCTCAGAAATTTTTTATATATAATCCCTCCTAGAAGATTACAAAACAGTTTTTTTAATCATTCTCTGAAATATGATGAGGCTGAATCTATGGATGAGGAAATAACAGGAAAAAGAATTTTTCCTATCTGTCCTTGCTTATTTAGGGACAAGAAAGAATATTTCTGTCTGAGTAGTGATGAACTTCATCCATTGGCCTTGATTATACCGGTAAATTTTGATATAGATTTACCTACTAATGAGGAGAATGTGTGTCACGACATTGTCTACGCTGATAGTTCTGGACTTATTTGTTGTGGTTCAACGGGTTTACCAATTAAGGTAAGAGGAAGATTGGTTTTTGAAGAAAATTTTAGCGCATTATACAATTTAGCTATGAGCCTATTTGACCCAGAAGACATCTGTAGGGAGTGCATTTATAATCTTCTTGGTTTTGAGAAAATTCAAAGGAAACTAACCTTTCTATTTTTTATATCGAATACATTGGATTGCACCAGATTTGAAAAAGACTTTATGGAAACAATTGACGATTTACGGGTTTGTGAGAAAGAATCTATTGTGAAAATGAGATTCACAGGCAAAATAAAAGAAACCTTCAAAAAGAAAATCAAAAAATTGCCCACCATTTACATCATAGATGGGAAACAAAAAATTGGCGAAATTGTTGGAATTAAGAATAGGAAAGAATTGGAAAAAATTCTAAGAAAGATGCTTAAGATATAAGAGACCTCATTTTCCTTCATGAATGACTTCTCTGAGAAATTCTAGAAACCTCTTGAATTCCTCTTCTGCTCCCAAGCCATACAATCCCAATATTTTTTGATAGGCAGCATACTTTTCCTTATTTTCTTCCATATACTCTTTCCAAGTATAAGCTCTAATCCATGACTTTAAATATTTGGAACTGGGACTTAAATTTTTAAGCCAAGGAAAAGCCAGTTTTACTTCGACATTATCTTCTTTCTGCTCCACAAATTTTAAAGAAAATTCATCCCCGAAACACTCAGAAATGGGTTTTATTCCTTCTCCAAAAAATGTTCTATTTATGGTTCCCAGTTCCATCACCGGCATTCCGTCCTCCACAACAAATTGTGGAAGATCTTTTTCAATATTATTAATATCTAGCTTCATCGCCTCATATTCATTAACTCGGTTATTGATTTTTCGGTACTTCTTCCAAACTTCGGGGGCAAGTAGTGATAATTCTACACTCATCATTTGTACTTGCCAAAATAGGTTAAATCTGGCCATATATCCCTCTAAAACCATCTTTGCAATGTTTTCCACATCGAATTCTTCATCTTTTTTCTTTAGAGCATCTTTAAGTTTATCAACCATCGCTTTTGAGGGCACCTTATTTCCATAAGACTGTTTTACGAAATCATTTACCAATCTTTTAACTGCGGGAATATCATTATCCCAAAACGCCAAGTCTATATAAGTCTTCATCAGCTCACCGGAACTCCTAAAGAAAGGATCTATAGGGAACTCCTCACAAATTTCTTCGAGGATGATTTTTTCCTCTTGGAAGAGAGGATGCGGGGTTTCAAGGATTTTTTCAAATCTTTTGTGATTCTTAGCTATTTTATCCATTTTTTGGGCAAGTTCCTGGAATATCTCTAGCTGTTTCTCCAATTCCTTTAACTGATCTTCGATTTCTGGTTTTTCCTGTTTTATAAAATCAATGATTTTTTCCATTATTTCTTTTTCACTCCTAGATATGTCAGAAATGCTTTCAAACGCGTCCTTAAGACCCATACCTAGTATTGCACTAATTTGGGGAACTAGTCTGAAATTTGCAATAGTTTCGCTAAAATTAAAATTCGGCTTTTTTTCTTCCTCCCCTGTGATCTTTTTCCAGACCCAGTTTTTTCTCTGTTCAATATATTTTTTTAATTTATTAAGGGAATCGAAAGAATTTTTTTCAACATCCAGTTTCTTTTCCAGTTTTTCAAGCCTGGAGAGAGTTTTCTTTAATTCTTTAGTTTCTTGAGATTTTTTGATAGAACCTAGCTTGCTGAGTAATTCATCATAAATTCTCGTAACTTCGTTTTTCAGCCCCTTACAACTTATCACATTCATGCTTTGCATTTCCCGAATCAGGGCTTCTACTAGGTTAAAGGTGGTCCAGGCGTAATTGATTTCTCCGATGATTTTTTGATAGTTTTGGAATAATTTAACTGCCGGAATTGGTATTTTCAAAGCTCATCACCCAGAAGAATTCCATGTAGCCCCCCTCTCCCCGATAGCATTCTTCTTACTGCTTCTCGAAAAATTAATCTAGCTTCACTAACTTTTTCAACAGTGCTTCTTACTGCCACACCTTTTTCAATCACCTTCTTAATTTCGTTACCCACATTTTCGAGAATCTTAACATCCTCGTATCCAGTGTCCTTTAGAATTAATTTAAAAGCGTTATCTAATTTGTCCAAAACCTTGGCCTCTTTTAGAAGATATCCTAAAGTGGGGTAAACTCCTTGCAACTCTTTGCCCACAAAGCCTTTAACTAATTCTTTCACAAAACCAAGATACACAACAGCAGCCGAGTCGCTTATTTCTGATTCCAGATGCTTCAAGGCCAACAGTATAGCTGAAGCTACATCATCCGTAAGGCAGATTATTGCCTTCTCATTAATGAAATCTGCAATTTTTGTTGTGAATTGTTCTAAAGGCTCTGGAAATAGTGAAAACACGGGATTCCTCTTATATAGTCTCTCTTGAAGAGTTTTATGTAGGTTATTTGTCCATTCATCCATCTTTTTTCTCATAGTCTCAGTTTTCTTCCTACTAAACACATCTTTTGTAAATTTCTCAACATTAAAAATTTCATCTTTAACCTTTTGGAAGAGTTCCTCCATTACATCTTGTTCAACTGCCGGAATAACCTCTCGAATGATATCCAACATTTCATTTTTCAGAGTGGTTTTATTTTTTAAATCATAAGTTAGAGAAGTTAAAGGGAATTCCTCAACAATTTTATCCACCATGCTCACAGCAAGAAAATCTAGTATATCTTTACTTTTTTCGGAAATTTCATCAACAGATATTGATTCAAATTTAGCACCCACACTATTGAGGAATTTATGACCATATCTCATTCTAATTAGGAAGTCTTTCCTCTTTGACCCCCACACCCTAAACTTTTCTTTTAACACTTTATCCCACATGTTAAGATAACTTTTTTGATCGCCGAGAAGAAGTAGACATGATGGATTAATATTCAAAAAGACCTCCGCCGCCGTGAGGGAGATATGTTTAATACCAGAGTCAGAAGATTTTTCGATACCACTTTTAAAGGGACCAAATATTCGCTGAATGTTCCACTCAGCTTCATCTAATTTAGCATTCTGGGCCTCGTACAAGTCTTCCAAGTAATCGGAAATCATTTCAGAACAAATACGTTTACTCTCAACGTATCCTTTCTTATCCACAGAAAGAGCTCTAAGAATTGTACCATATTCCTTACTTGCCTTAGTGCATGCCTCAGAAAAAGCTCTCCAAGAATCACCCAAATCATCAGTAGATTTCACAACCTGGTTTATCTCTCCACGCTTAAAAGCAGAGACACCGGTTCTCAATAAGGTATCTAAGGTTGCCTCTTCACCCCCCTCTCCTAATTTCTGAATAGTAGTATTTAACTGTTTAACTATACTCGGCAAAAGGAAATCCTTAAGAAATATAAAGAACTCTCGTTTGCCTTTATTCTTCTGCTCCAGAGTATCAATATCCAGAGTATAGGAATAACCAGGCCTTAGTGCAGCCCCAATATACAACTCTCGAGTCCGCCCTGCGACTTCAAAATCTTTTACACACCAGCCGATTCCACCAGAAGAATTTATCCCACCGAAAAACACGTCCTTGGCGGTTCCTGAATGCTCTCTAATAGCCTGTTCAAGTGCAAAAACCAGACCTGTGGACATATCAATATCATTGGTTTTGCCGCCACCTACGGTGTAGATGGATATTCCGGTTGTGCCGTCACCTACTAGAATTTCAAGAGTTCCGAAAGCATCATTCTTGGAAGATTTATCCTTGGTTAAGTCCTCTGCTTCTCCGTTTGTCAAAATAATACACCTTAAACAAAATTCTCACTTGCTTTCTCAAATAAACTATTATAACTGAATCATAAAAGTTTATTGTTATCAACAAAAAGTATTCTCAATAAGAATTTATTGTTTTTCAAATATTTAAACTAAAGGAGTCAAACTGCTTAGTAATTTATAATTTCTATAAAAAATTTTTAATCATATATTTTGTGTAAAAATATATTAGCTTTATATTGCTACTTAAATTCAATATACTTATTTATTTGTTATAAATCGAATTCCTCTTCTATTTCTTCTAATTCCAAGTATTCAAATATTTCACCTTCATCTGTTTCTTCTGAATCTATTTTAAATCTTAGTCCTTTGGTTTTTTTCCTCCACTTCCTTTTCGAATGAGCCATAGAAAAGCCTCTAGAGTTAAACTTTTATTCAATAGCCTCGATTTTTACACTACACTCCAAATATTAATTATTCTAGTAATTAAAATATCCCCGAAATTAAACCAAAAAAGTTTGGCATAAAGACTTGTTTTAAAATAATTAATGTTTGAAACTAGAACCAAATAACTTGGAAACATGATGAAAACTCTAAAAGCACTGATTATTTTTCGAGTTCGATTATAGCCTCACAGCAGTCATCACCCTTGGTTAAGAGTTTTGTTATTTTTAATTCTTTCACTTTCGGGTTTAACGTTTTTAGCGTACCTATTTCCATAGCATACATTAGTCTGGTACAGTATTCTGGAAAGTCTTTAAGTACCTTAATCATAGGGCATTCGAATTCGTGTTTCACCGCTATTTTTTCTCCAATTTCCACCCATCTTCCCTTAACGCCAGTCATGGTGTCTTCGAAATCCAGAACCTTACCCAGTTCACGGGCATTATTTACATCGATATTTAGATTCTTCTTCAGAGAGAATGCCCGCATCTGCCCGAAATCCCTCATTCCTTTCTCTATGGCCTTCCAACCTTCCTCTCCGAATTTTTCCACCACCGCTTTAACCACACTAATCATCATCTGAGCATTGGCGCGATTAATCAGCTCCCGCTGCTTCTCATAAGGTATAGAGCTAATAGCTTTCTCAATCATATCCAAGATCTCGTCCTTATTAACACTCAAAGAAGAAACCTCCAATACACTAATTTAAAAATGGCTAATGGTATACAGCTTATAATTTTACTTATCTCACTATATTTATTTTAACTGGTTATCTAACCCAGAATTAAAAACTTAAAGTTTTCCTAATTTTTCCAGCGAGAGAGCAACATCTTCAAGTTCTAATCTGATCAAAGTCTCCTTTGTCGGGATTCCTTTCTTATTCCATCCCCGCAACCGATAATAAGTATCAAGAAGCTCATCATATTCATCCCTTTGAAGCAACTTTCCTTTTAAAGATCCACTTGGTATCGGGTCGCAGAAAACTCTCTCCGGAGGATAATCATCCATCCGGGTGATCCCTCTAACCACATTAATTGCCCGGGTTAAGTTGTAAATAGCTTCTGAACGTTTCAGCAGTTCCTTCAGAGCGGTTTTAATACCAGTAACTGCGGAGTAAAAATCCGCATAGATGTTCTCATCCATAGACAATTCGATCCACTCCAGTCTACAAACTCCCAAACAGTCAAAAAGGGGTCTTATGTGCTGGTGATAAATAACCAACTTCGCCCTATCTTCCGAGGTCCACTTGTCACGCATCTCCAAATCCTTGGCAATTACCCATGCCCTGGAATGGTGTGCTCCCACATCACAAGTGGCGTAGGCAAGAGCCATTCCCGGTGAAGCTCTAGTGTCATACGCACTCTGTTCCAGTCCCTTAATCTGCATAGCGAATGGTTTCGTTCCCTTCCACTTTTCCATAACCGCCTTTACCCCTTCAGCAACTATGTCTCCTATTCCCTCTCTTCTCGCAATCATTTCCAGAACCTTAAGCAGGGCTTCACCATTCCCGAATTTTAGTTCTATTCCACCGGTGTCCTCTCTGGTTATGATACCTTTTTCGTACGCTTCCATTAACAAGCCAACCAGATTTCCTGAAGATATGGTGTCAATTCCCAGGTCATCGCAGAGGTTATTAGCTTTAATCACCGTCTTTAGGTCCCTAATTCCACAAACTGATCCCAGCATCGCCGCGGTCTCGTATTCCGGTCCCTCCACCGCCACCTTGGTGTCTCCGTCCTGGATTACACAGTAGTTTCCACAAGTCATGGGGCACGCGAAACACGCCCTATCTGTGGTTTTCACCTCTTCCATTTTGTCTCCGCCGATTTCTTCAGCCTCTTCAAAGTGAGTTTCTTGGAAGTTTCTTGTAGGCAAAACACCCCTCTCATTAGCCCACTCAATAACTTGTAGTGTGCCCTGTCTCTGCCAAATATCCAGGAACTGGTTCTCGGAAATCTTTCGGTATGAATCATAGGCGATTTCCATGAACTGGTCCACGTTAGCGATGGGTATATCCTTAAATCCCCTAACCACAATCGCCTTCACCTTTTTGGAGCCCATTATCGCTCCCATCCCGGTTCTCCCGGCGTTCCTCCCGTAGTCCGAAGTGATACAGGCGAACTTAACCAAATTTTCTCCCGCAGGGCCTATAGCCATTACATGTATCCCATTGTCTCCCAAATCCCTCTTTAACCGTTCTTCTGTGACAAGTGCACCTGCCCCCCAGTATTCTCCTGCATCCCTGATTTCCACAGCTCCGTTATCAATCATAATGTATACCGGTTTCTTGGAAATGCCCTTTAGGGCTATAGCATCGTAACCCGCCTGCTTGAGCTCCGCACCAAAAGCCCCTCCCACACTGCTATCGGCGTAGATTCTGGTAGCTGGCGAAATAGAAACTATAGAAAGTTTCCCCGCGGAAGGTACTAGGAGACCAGTAAGCGGCCCTGAGCTGAAAAAGAGTAGATTATCGGGACCCAGAGGATTGATGTCAACTTCCACCTCTTCCCAAACCCTTCTGGCACCCCAGCCTCTCCCACCAATATATTTTATTGCCCACTCATTAACCGGTCTCTCCTCAGAAATTTTATCCCGAGACAAATCAATTCTTAAAATACTGTTCATGTAACCCCCTTTCACCTAAATCACTCCTCCACTCCTCTTTTATCCCGTGGTACAAGTTTTATCGCTTCCTTGGGACACAGAAGACACTGAGGATCTCCTCCACAAAGATCACATTTTAAGGGATATGGAATGTCTGGGTGTGTAAAGAGAGATCCGAAGGGACAAGCTTCGACACATGCTCCGCATCCGGTGCACTTTTCTTCGTCTAGTTTTACTATTCCATCTTCAATGGTAATCGCCCCTTCAAGACAAGCCTCTAAACAGGCGGGTTTTTTACACTGTCTACACACAACAGGTTTGTTCACTCCGGGTTCGGGAAAAAGGGTCTGTATCCTTATTCTCGATTTCTTGGGATTGTTAACACTAAAGTGGTGTAGTGAACAAACTAGCTCACACACATGGCAGCCCGCACATTTTTCGGGTATTACTTTAAGTATCATTTTGGGAGTTTTTTGATTCAATTATAAAATCCTCTCTCGTGACTGAATCCGATTAAACTAAGATAAGAGACTTTGAAAAATTTTTCTACCAAAAAATTTGTGAGGTGGAATTCATTAATTTTTGTTGCATTCTTTAATGGCTGGGGTCTGGGATTACTACTGCTTTGGTTGTTTTATCTTCTTTAATATTTTGTCTTTAGTTTTTTTGTCTTTTAGAATTATTTTTCCCTCCGTGGAGAGGTAAACTTTTGGTGTTTCAGCTTCTATTATTGGTCCCACTCTTCTGAAATCTATTTCCTGTCTTGCTTTCAAACCTTTAATGGCGTCAAAGACATTATCTCCTTCCAGGGTGATTTTTTGTATTCCTTTTACTCCACTTATTTGGAAGTCACATGCAAATGCTGCCTTTTCTACGGTTTCATTCTCCGTTACCTCACGGAGGACGTAGGGAGGGATGGTGACTGGGGAGAAATTTGTGGACAATGCCCTTTGGAGAATTTTAAGGAATTCTTCCACTTTTTTCTTTGAATCCCCGCCTATTAGCAGAGTCTGTTTTTCTAAATTTAGGATACATCTTACATGGGACACCGGGTTTATAACCTTGTAATCGAAATCCCATAGTTCCATTAAAAGTGGCTCTTCTTCGTAATAGTATACTATGTAATATTCCTTACCCTTGGCGATTTTGAACACCTTAAAAGATGCTTTTTCCTCATTGCTTTTCAAACTCTGGTTGAGAATTTTTTCCAAATCATTTAATGTTATGTCTTTAATGGAGTTGGAATAATTGTAAACATCCCAGATATTAGCTTTAAAAACCGTGTTCATATCATTAAGAAGCAATAGATCCAAAAACTTTTGGAGAATTAATTCTTTTCCGTCTAAAATGTTAACTATCTCATCCTTTTTTAAATCACCCACCACACCGAATCCCCAGCTCTTTACTAGATTCTGAACTGCCTTATTTCCTATAGGCTTAAAAAGAATCTGCAAAACGTCTTTGCTTAACCTCACTTTTTTAGATTCTGGATAACTCACAGAGCTCACCGCAAACCGTGTTTTTGATGATATTTAAAATTTAATTCACTTACATTTTTATTGAAATTTTTTCATATTTCAGAGTCTTAAAAAAACCCTCACCTGAAGATTTTTCCTTAATATGAAATTAGACTCAGATACTTAAATTTATAACTTACAAAAATTTAAGAACACAAGTTGCCAATTATTTGTAAAAGTGGTTCGAGAGTTGATTTCATGATAATAGATGCTCACATTCACCCTTATTTTAATAGAACCGCCACCAAGGGCCTTGGGTTTGTGGGAAATCTGGAAGGTGTTCTCGCTTATTTTGCTTTAAAATATATGAGAAGCGGACTGGGTACAAAAAGACTAGGATATTATCTTATGAAAAAAATGTTTAATAACGGTATCAACAGAGCGATTGTATCGGCGTTTTTTCCTTATATTACATTAGTTGTAAAGAGTCTTATCGATAATTTTCCGGAACAATTTATTGGATTTTGCTGCGTGAATCCCCACGATCCAAAAGCGGATCAAATCCTTGAGTATTACATAAGATACGGGTTTAAGGGTTTAAAACTTCATGCAGTGCACCAAAACTTCTGGCCCAAACAGGCAATGCACATCTGGGAGAAGGCGGAAAAACTCAGGATTCCGATTCTCGTTCACTCCGGGCGTATATGGCAAGGAGACACAGACAGTTCAAATCCCCTCTACTATCAGGAAATTATTGACCAGTTCCCAAAGTTGAAACTAATCATAGCCCATCTAGGCGGAACATACGAGAAAGAAGCACTCCAATTAGCGAAAAAATATGATAACGTTTATATGGACACATCTGGTGGACCGGCAAAAAAGGTTATAATAGCTATTAAAGCGCTGGGCAGTGAACGCATCATTTTCGGCAGCGACATGCCATTTATACCGTACGGGGATCCCAGAGACGAACTTGACAAAATAAGAAACCTAGAAATAAGTGACGAGGAAAAACAATTGATTCTGGGACAAAACATATTGAAATTAATCAATCCTTAGAAATCCACTGTTAACTGGTTACTTATTAGTAACTTTAGTAAAAGCACAAATCTCAGATTTATGTGTCCTAAAAATTTTTTGAGATATTTTTGGTTACTAATTTTTATGGTTTATTATATTTATAAAAGGCGCAGT
Organism: Candidatus Jordarchaeum sp.; assembly: GCF_052745115.1. Taxonomy (NCBI): domain Archaea; kingdom Promethearchaeati; class Candidatus Jordarchaeia; order Candidatus Jordarchaeales; family Candidatus Jordarchaeaceae; genus Candidatus Jordarchaeum; species Candidatus Jordarchaeum sp. The sequence continues at coordinate 9,880 of NZ_JBRAKS010000009.1, read as the reverse complement.
GCAAATCCTTTAATATACCGTATCTGAAATCTATGGAAGTTTTTCCAATAACTGAATCCTCTATTGTTTGCATAGCCTCAGCAAACTGTTTCTTATCTCCTTTTTCAAAGGATTCCAATAGCTTTTCACTCGCCTGAAAAACCGGATTCTCCAAGAGCTGCGAAAACTGATCACTTTTACTCTTAAGAATATCTATCGCCTTTCGGGGGGGCTCCCGCAGGTTTATCATAATGGATTGAATCACCATGTCGAAAACGTATTCTGAGGCTCCCTTAAAGTCTCCAACTTTGAGACGGGAACTAACTGAATCAGCAGCGCTTCTTGCGGCATCTTGCAAGTCTTCACCAACATTGACCACCATCGCATTAAAGGAGTCCATATCCTTATTATCAGGCGCACTAAGATATTTCTCAGACAAACCAAAACCTCCTGTAAACACTAAACAGATAATTCGAAATATGCAACTATCTTTTTAAATATAATGATAAATCAAATACACACGATATTTACAAAACTAATAGAATTGAAAATAAATTCCTCATAATTTTACTCATTTTCACACAATATAAAAGAGTAGTTTTCAATAGTATGTTTTTAAATTATTTTTCTATTTTTCATTTAGATTTTCAGTCTTTCGATAAAATTCTTCTATGATTGCTAATTTTCAGAAACGGGCTCTACCCGAAAAATTGATTTTCCTCTCCACCTCAGAGGTCTGACAAAAGCGGTTTCGCCAAATCTCCTTATTAGTATTGATAATTTACGGGAACAGACAAAAACTATTTCACCATTCTTTAGTTTTTCAAGTGCATCTATAATATCCCCACTGTGTTCAACAATTTCATCGTCTCGGGGATAAATTCGTGATACTCTTTTTCTATTATGGATTTCTTCCACTGCTGTATCCTTCTGTTAAGTGCTTACCCCCTACTGAATAATTCCGGATAGAATTTTGAAATTAAATTTTTGTGTAATAAAATATTGTATTTTCTCTAATTTAAATTTATTTTCACATTGTTACCGCAAAGAAATCTGAACATCTTACCTTGCTCTTTTTGGCGCTTATAGATGTAAACGAAAATTAAATGTTGAAAAAATCATTTATTATACTTACGTTTTTCTTGATTGCCACATTAATAAATCTAGATAGATTTCATTTTGTTTGAGGAGTTAACCTCTGAATAATATCTTTTGTTTCTTCCAGTATTTCTTGGGGTGAAAGTTGTTCTAGTCTCTCTTCCAGTTTGTTATACTCTTTAACCGCTTGTTCAAAAATGGGGTTCGGATTATGAAGTTCGTGAATCTTTTGTTTTCTCATCTCTATTCCTATAAAAACATTTTCTCTTATTTCGTCATCGGTAATTCCCAGATTTTTTTGTTCTCTTATCGCTTCATCGAGAAAATGAAACACTCCTGACCTTATCAGTATGAGAAGGCGTTTCTTATGTTTCTCTGGTGTTTCCTCCCATTTTTCCACCTTCTTTTTCTTGGACTCCATTTTTTCTAAAAAATCTAATGGTGGCTCATTTTCATCTTTGCTCATCGAGTTCAAATCTCCAACAGTATAGTAATCTATGCCATGTTTGGTTCTTGCCTTTTATTTACCTTTCGGAAAAAATAGTAACGGGATTAGTAGGAAGAATTCAATCGTATCTTATGGCAATTTTTGTTGTTTCGTGCTTTTTCTTATTCATTTGTGCTTCGAAAGCCTTTTTCCACTGTTCGAGTTTGTAAGTTTTGGTAAGTAGAGGTTTATTTTTAATCTTACCTTCCCCCAATAGCTTCAGTGCGATTTCGAATGAGGATTTATTGGTCTGATGCTCAAATGCGTAATACCATGTCCCATATAGTTTAAGTTCCTTTGCACTAAACATAATAAAATCTATGTTAGCTTTCCCCATAACTCCTACGAATATAATTTCTCCTCCCCGTCTAGTTAGGGCGATAGCGTCTTGAAGAGTTTGTTCGCTTCCCACAGCTTCGTAACACTGATCTACTCCCTCCCCGGTTTCTAGAGCAATCTCTAAGACTGGAATCTGGTTTCTTTCTAAACAGTACACTTTATGGGCACCCAGCTCCTCCGCTAATTTAGCTTGAAACTCGTACTTGCTAATAACAAAGATTGGCTCTCCTCCCATCACCCTACACACCTGAAGAAGCTGTAAACCTATTGCGCCAGCACCTATTATGGCTACACTTTTTCCTTGAGGGTTGCCGATAAAACAGGAATGAACTGCGACACTCAATGGCTCTGTTAGCACTGCTTCTTCGTCGGTAATATTATCGGGAACCTTATAAACCTTCGATTTGTGTGCTAGAAAATACTCAGCGAAGCCTCCACCGTTCGCTTGACTAGCGCCCACACCACTTCCCGCTTTAGCAATATTCAAGCATAGATTGTAGCGACCCAACCGGCACATCTTACAAGGTTCCTCACCCAACTCGACGCATCCACCCAACCCTTCACAAACCACCCTGTCCCCCACCTTAAAACCTGTTACCCCGTCACTAATCTCTTCAATAACTCCGACCGCTTCGTGACCAAAAATTGTGGGTTTTACCAAAAAGTCAGCAAGAAGGGGTAATCTTCCATTAATTACTCCGATGTCAGATCCACATATGCCGCATAATTTAGTTTTTACGGAAATCCACTCTCTTTTAGGTATTGGCTTTTCAATATCCTTGATGCTGAATCCCTCGGGAAAGGGTCTACCATCCCAAAGAAGAGCTTTCAACAGTTCCACCTCAATTCCTATTCAAAAAAAGATTAGAATAATTAGTTACAGATTAGCATTATATTTTTTTGCATTGTAATCCTTCTTAATCCCTCATTTTTTTAAGTTAAATTAAAATATAAAAAATAACTTATATTAAATGTTAACATGATTAATAAATCTCAAGACCCTCAATCACCAATTAGATTGAGGGTGAATGTAATGTGCGAGATAATTTCAAGGGGGTTCGTATAATGGAAATGATCACTACGGGAATTAGTGAGTTGGATACTCTCTTAGGTGGTGGTTTTTATAGAGGAGCACCGATTTTATTTCTAACTGAAACTGGATCTATGGCAGAAATCTTAGCGCTTCAAATACTTTATTACCGCTTGTCCCATGGAGACTTTAGTTTTATTTTCGACCTAGATTTACCGCCGGAAAGAATAAGGGAATGGTTTGACTGGTTCCGATGGGATTATAGCCAATACGAGAAAAAGGACCTTTTACTACTAATAGACGGTTTTACCCAAATGTTCGGAGAAATCGAATCCAAAGAGAAGATGCTTATAAGTGAACCGAGAGATCTGGTTCAGGTTGACGCCTTTCTATTAAGATTGATACCTCAAATTGAGAGGTTCAAAAACCAAATTTTTGGTGTCTTCTTTTTTTCTAATATCTTCCTAGCAAGAGCCGAAACACCAAGAATCATAAACCTGATTTACAAACATAGAATGCACATAACCCAGTATGGATCCGCTATCTATCTTTTCGATAAGGGAATGCTTGATGATAAAACCATAAAAACCCTAGAACACGCATTCGATTTCGTAATAGATTTCAAAATAAAGCAAACCGATGGAAGATTTCAGAGATATCTGCGAGTGAAAAAATCACCATTACTCCGCTACATAGACGTGTATGCCCCATATGAAAAAACACCTGAAAAAATGGTTATTAGAACAGGTATAATTGAGGATTTCGAATCCTTTAAGGTACAATTAAAAATGATAAAGGATGGTTACATCAACCTGCTGGGCAACAGAATAGTTTTACTGGGTGGAGACTACCTCTCCTGGTTACTAGGAAACCTTTTCCGAACATACGGATATGAAAATATTTACGAATTTGTCTACTCCCTGGAAAAAGAAAGAGGATCCAGCTTTATTTCCCCCTTAGTAAAGGAGTTCAAACTCTCGGACTTGAGAGAGGTCATTACCTATATTTTTAAGATTTTTGTGCTTCGAGGGCTTGGAAACTTTGAATTTCTGGAATTCGACCCGGAAGAAGAATCACTTAGATTTAGAATATTTGATAGTCCAATATGCAGCCAACTTAGGGAACTCGGTAAACCCGCAGGAGTCACAATAGCGGGGACAATAGCAGGCACCGTGGAGAAATATACTGGAAAAGAGTATGAATGCGAAGAAGTAAAATGTTTAGCAAAAGGTGACCAGTACTGCGAATTCCTAGTTAAACCTGCTAAAAAAAGAAAAAGAATTAATGACATCTAACAAGAAACTCTCCAAAATGAATATTTCATGTCTGATACTAGAGAAATTAAAGGAGTTTAATTTTAGGAAACTAGGTATATGGAGACCCCTATCAAAATTCCACCAACCACGGTAAAGCCCGAAGGAATTTCTCCAAGAAGTAAGAAAGCGAGAATAACCGCAAAAACCATCTGTAAAAGTAAAAAGAGAGCAGTGGTAGATGCTGTGATATGTTTCAATCCCTCAAAATACAGAAAATAGGCCAGAGTGGTGCACACAAATCCAGTGTATAAAATTGCTATGAGTGCGGGAATCGTTGCAACACCTGCTACCAGTGAAAAGTCCAAAGAACCATAAATTAGAGCCGGCAGCATCGAAAAAATCATGGTTAAGACAATTACCGCATAGTTGAGATCCATCGCGTTTATCTCAGTGTATTTTCGGCTTCTGTTATCCAGAATCACTTTGGAGTAAACAATGTAAACCGCCCACAGAATTCCCGAAATTAGCACCAATAGATTACCAAAAAATTGGCCGCCCCACAAATTCGCAATATCCCCATTTACCGCAATCAGAAAAACACCCAAAACACTCGTAGCCAGAGCAATGATTTTTCGCCTCCCCATTTCCTCCTTCAGAATAAAAAAGGCTAAAAAAGCCACTATGACCACGTTAAAATTGGTTAAAAGAGCCGAAATACCTGCAGTGGTGTACCCTATTCCCACAAATTCACAGAAAAAAGCGATAGCATTGAGTGCCGCAATAAAAATAACCCGTTTATCCGAAATCAGACCCCGGAACCCGGTAAAATTAATAAACTTAAAAAAGGGCAAAGTGATAACGGCGGCAAAAAGAAAGCGGAAAAACAAAAAGATAAAAGGATTAAGAAAGTCCACTCCCCACTTAATGAAAACAAATGAGGACCCCCAAGCCACACTGGTCAAAATAATGTAAAGCTGACCCTTTCTCAAATCACTGATTTCAGAACCAGCCTTCTTTACAACCGTCTTCAAAGACCACACCAGACCCTAAACAAAATCGACCTAAAATACAATAAAAATCGCTCAGCCAAAACCACGGGGAGCAAGTGAACTACACACAACAATATTAGAAAATATAAGCATTTTGCAACAAAAACAAAATTAAAACTAAAACTAAAAAGTGCACTTTTAAGCAATTAATGATTTTGAATTTATGAAACCAAGTATATAGAGGCACCGATTAATAATCCTCCGAGAACCGTGTACAATGTGGGAACCTCTCCTAGAAGTAAGAAAGCCAGAACAACCGCAAACATAATCTGTAAAAGTAGATACAGTGCCGAAACAGAAGCAGACACCCGCTTTAATCCCTCAAAGTATAGGAAATAGGCAAGAATAGTGCAGACAACTCCCATATATAATATGCCGATAAAAGCTGGAACGGTGGCAATATCCGAGATTAACGAAAAGTCAGAAAACCCGTAGAATAATGCAGGCGGCAGCGAAAACAGCAAAGTAAGAATGGTTACCGCATAAGTGAGCTCCATAGAATTTACATTAGCATACCTTCTGGCCTTGTCATCCAAAACAATTTTTAAAAGAATTATGTAGAATGCCCACAAGATCCCTGAAATCAATATCAGTGAATTTCCAAAAAATGTGCCTCCCTGCAAATTCGCCACATTCCCGTTTACTGCGACCAGAAAAATACCCAAAACACTACCGGCTAGAGCAATATTTTTCCGCCTCCCCATTCCCTCGCCCAGATAAAAATAGGCCAAGGAGGCTACAAAAACCACATTAATATTTGTTAGCAGAGCGGACACCCCAGCCGTAGTATACTTCATCCCTACAAATTCACAGAAAAAGGCCACAGTATTAAGCAAACCTATCAGAATAACCCGCTTATCCAAAAATAGCGCCTTAAATCCATCAGACCCGATGAATCTAAGAAAAGGCAGAGTAATAACCGCAGCTACTAGAAATCGGAAAAACAAATAAACAAAGGGATTAAGAAACTCTACTCCCCACTTAATGAAAACAAATGAGGACCCCCAAGCCACACTGGTAAGAATGATAAAAAGCTGACCTTTCCTCAAATCACTGGAAGTACCGATCCTAACATTGATTTCCTTCTGAACCGTCTTCAAAGCCGACACCATCCTTCAAAGTAATTTTCAAGTTTCTCTGCTCACAGATATCGTGTACGGATTCAATATAATATAATTAGGAAATATAAGGATTTCTACTAAAAAAATAAGGAAAAATATTAAAAAAAATTAAATTATTCGGAAAAAGGAACCGCAAAAAACTTGCCCAAATTAAAAAATTCAAAAAACAGGAAACAAAAACCAGTCATAAAACTACCATCCCATCCAAAAAACAAATCATGATCCCAATCCATTAGTAAAAGTTGTATTTCACATCGCCCGTAAGATACCTTAACACAACCACCCCCACAGCAATCGAAACCAATCCCACCACAATCATCAAAGGCAAAAGCACCCCCGCAGTGAACCCAAAAATAAGCAAAGAAGTAACACTGAAAACCTCAACCGTAAGAACATCCACTAAAAACCAAATGTTAAACGCCTCCACAATAAGAATCACACCAAAACCCAAAAACACCACAGAACTAATCAAAGCCAAGTGATAGGCCCACCGCCTCAGACCCCACAACCCCAAACCCAAAACCAAACCAAAAACACCCGAACACATAAACACCAGAGACAACCAATACATCAAAGGAACCCCCTGAAAAGACCAAAAAAGATTATAAGAAGGCTTAAAAAGAGCAAAAAGACGAAAACCAAAAAACAAAAACACCAACGAAACAAAAACAATAGAAACCGACAAAATCCCAAGACCCAACGGCTTCCGAGCCATAAAAAACCACCAACCAATACAAGACAAAAATATTATGAGCAACTTATAGACCTATCGATAAATCAAACAAAAACAGTAATGCGAACAACATTACCAAAACGTATTTCACCTGAAAGAAAAATTTCTAATCTTTCCCAGTTAGTAGTCTGGTTTGTTTGCAATGTAAAATTGTACTAAAAAATAACCCTAAAAATTAAACAATTTTTAATTAGAGTGCTCAGAGGTGCGGACACTAAGACACTAATATTGCTATTAAAATTTATGAAAAAGTCTATGAAAAATAGTATAGAAGAAAAACAGGGGAATAAAAGCCGAAGACAACAGCTCTTAAATCCGTAGATTTAAGTAGGTGTAAAGGTGTGTGGCACCCACATCGCTAAAATCGTGCAGCACGCGAAGCATTCCTCCAAAATTGGTCAACCCCACAGAACGGAGACCTGGCGACCAATCACTGCTACAACAAGAAGCAGGAAGGAAAAGATAAACACCCGCATAGAAACAAACAAAACAAACAAAAGAACTCAACCCAGCCCGCCGAATTCCCTCCCGAGAAAGAAGCGTATAATACCACCGCCCCTCCCCAGAAACCGCCAAAAAAAAGGGTTAAAACAGAAAGCCACACCGCCAACCCCAAAAAAACAGCGGGGTTTAAAATAGGCGAAAAATAAACCTAGCTTGCTTGCTCAGATGTGGGTGAAACCTTGAGACCCTAAGAAGAGCGCCCCGAATGAAACTTAAACTGCCTGAAGATGGAAGATGTTCCCCGCAAAACGACGGCGGAACGGCGACATCCAGCCAGCGATTGCGGGTGGGTACGTCTAGACCGGGACGGAGTGGAGGGCGGCTGATGAACTCGCGAGGCCGCCGCATGATACTGTGAAGCCCCAACTCTATGTAATTCTATGAATTTCTACATAGAGTAGAACCCCCATCCTAGAATAATCCAGCCGAGCATACACCCCAAAGCGGCACCGATCCTCAAGAATCTTCCTACGACGCTGAACAGTAGTAAAACTTAAACCCGTATCATCAGCAACCTCATTAAGAGTAACAAACAAATCCTCCCGCAACCGGTTCAAAATCCTCAAATCCTTCCCATCAAGCCTAACCCGATAATCATAAACCATATCCTGCAAAATCTGACTAAACTGCTCCGAGGAAAGAACCTCCCCACTAAACCTCATATACCGACTCAACTGCCTCAACAATAAAACAATACTAGACAAAAATCCCCCACCCATAATACCATCAATCCTCACCAACTCTCCAAACCTATCACCATCCACCCCATCAACAACAGGCATCTCCCCCCGATACTTATAAACAAAAAATTGGTAAGAAGACGCCTCTCAACCTCAGGAACAATATCCGGAAAAAAAAGACCAAACAACTCCTCCAAAGAAAGCCTACCCAAATCATCAACCAACCGCAAAGGCTCACACCCAAGAAAAATCCGAACCTTCTTAAACTCGCCCAAAACAATTCCTCAAAAAACGCAATACCACCAACCATAAATAAAATTAACCCCCAAAAACACCAAAAATAAAATCAAAACCTTTACAAACAACACCAAAAAAATAATAACCCAAACAAAAAACAGGAGAAAAAACACATGAAACCAAAAAACAACCACCTACACCCCATTCTCCTTCTAACAACAATACCAATACAAATACAAATAAACTTCTGGGACTACACAGGCATCATAAGAGCACTGATCACCGCCACAATAGCCATCATACTATTCCTAATATACGTAATAACAACCAGAAAAACCAAAACCGAAAACCAACAACCAAAAACCAAAAACAAATAAAAACAGATAACCCAAAACCTAAAAACGAACACAAACCCAAAAAATGTAAAAGCAAAAACCATCAAAAGAAAATATCAAATCAACCCTGCTTCTTCTTAGCCCACTCAAAAACCATCTGAGCAATCCTCTCAAAAGCCTCATTCACACTAGTCCCGGTCTTAGCACTAGTCTCATAATACGGAATACCACCCAACTTCTTAGCCAAAGCGTTACCCATCTCCCTAGTAACCTTACGCTGATCATTAAGGTCAACCTTATTCGCCAGCAAAACACTCGGAATATCACCACAAATATTCGACAACTCCCCATGCCAATTATCAACATTCTCAAAACTATCAGCACGACTCACATCAAAAACATACATCGCACCCATAGCACCCTTATAAAACAAAACCCGCACATCACTAAAATGAGGCTGCCCCGCCAAATCCCAAATCTGCAACTTAATCGGCTTATCCTCAATACTCAAACTCTTAACAGCAAAGTTTGAGCCTATAGTCATAATATAGTCTGTTCGGAATGTTCCCTCAGTCCACTGTTTGATTAAGGATGTTTTTCCTACTGCTCCGTCTCCGACTACTACGATTTTGAATACGAATCCTAGTGATCCCAACTGCTTTCCTTCCTTCTTGCTCTGTCTACTATATTAGAATCTTTGTTTGGTTATTTTTATTTTTTGCTCATTTCTTAATAAAAATATTTTTTTGGTTATTTAACTATTTCACATCTGGTGTAAATATAGGTTTCTTCTATGTTTTGTGGCGCTTCTTTTAGTTCGAAAAGTTTAATTATTATTCTGGTTTGCTACTTTCTTCTTTTTGTTTGTAAGAATATTAGTAAATATACGATGCCGGAGATGGATAAAAAACACAAATAAAAAGGAGATAGAGTGTTTAAATCCAATAATAACCATAAGAAAGACCATCAAAATCTCCAGGGACCAGTATTTCTTAGGTTTATTTGGTTTTGTTTATAAAGGAGAGAACATTT